>JANPAM010000065.1:0-4191 GCA_031429915.1 Sphingomonadales bacterium
CCGAACAAAATCGGCGGCAATGCACGCAGTGCGATGGCTTGTGGATTGGTCAGCTCGGATTGAATCCGTGCTAGCTGTTGCCCGCGAAGCCGTTCAACTTCTCCGCTTACAAAATCGGGCTTCAGAACGATATTGGAGAACAGCTTCAGCGACGGCGCCAGATTGGCCGACAGCGAACTGAGGCCGACGTTCGTGCGGTCCATGCTTGCGCTGCTGTTTATCGTCGCACCTAACCGTTCTTGCGCTTCGGCAATCTGAGTTGAATTCATGCCAGCCGCACCTTCGTCGAGCAGCGCCAACATCAACGATTGAGTGCCCAATTTGTCGCGCGGATCAGCGGCGTTGCCCGCGTCAAAGCTAAGCGAAACCTGAGTCAATGGTACAGTGCTTCGTTGTGCGTAAACAATTTCCACACCGTTCGACAGCCTGGATCGTTCGACTTTGGGGAAATCGAGATCGGAAATTGCACCGAGCGCGGGCGCAGCGGCACGGGCGACCTTGGCGATTGGCGTCGCTGTTTTCGGGGCAGAAATGCCTTTGGCTTCTTCATAAGGCGCACGCTCGCCGGGGATTACTTTCAGCGCATAAACCGGACGGGTCAACCACCGACTCATTGCCGCGGTCACATCGGCGGGTGTGGTTTTCGCCAGTGCAGCAAGCTGCTTTTTGTAAAAGTCGCTGTCGTTGCGGTAAAGCGCGCCCTCGGCCAATGCGACAGCCTTACCGCCGAATCCGCCAACCGATTCCAGACCGGCCAGACGGCTCGACACATTGCGCATCTGCACGCGCTTTACCTCGTCGGCGGTCGGGCCGTTTTTGATGAAGTCCGCCACAATCTCGTCGAGCCGTTTGCTGACAACATCGGCGTCAACGCCGGGCTTAACGTCGGCGGTAATTTCGATTCCGCCCATTTGAGCAAAGCCTTGATATCCGGCGCTTACGCCGACGGCGAGCTTCTCCTGCCGGACCAGGATATTGTCGAGCCGCGAACTGGCGAGGCCGCCAAGTACCGCTGCGCCGACATCAAGCGCTACCGAATCCGCGCCGTCAATCCCGGGCACCGCCCAATTACGATAGAGCCGCGTCGTCGCCACGCGGTCCTGCATCACTTCGGATTTTGGCGCGGCTAGGGTCGGTACTTCGATCTTCAGCGCTTTCTGCTTCGGGCCGGCTTTAATGCGACCGAAATTCTTCTCGACCAGTTTCTTGGCGGTTGGGACGTCGATATCACCCGCAAGCACAAGAACTGCGTTGTTCGGGCCATAATGCTGGCGGAACCAATCGCGGACCGTATCCATCGTCGACGCCTCAAGGTCGGCCATCGAACCGATTGTCGAGTGGCCATAAGGATGACCTTCGGGAACCATTCCCTTGATCTGGGCGTATTCAACCAGGCCGTAAGGCTGCGTATCGCCCTGCCGCTTTTCGTTCTGGACAACGCCGATCTGATTAGTCAGGTTTTCCTGAGTCACCGCACCGAGCAGATAGCCCATCCGGTCGCTTTCCAGATAAAGGATCCGGTCAAGCGCGCTGGTCGGTACGGTCTGGAAGTAGTTGGTGCGGTCAAACCAAGTCGTGCCGTTATAATCGGTCGCGCCCATATTCTGAAGCGGCTGAAAGAAATCGCCGGGTGCATTTTCGGATCCGTTGAACATCAGATGCTCGAAAAGATGGGCAAAGCCCGTTTTGCCCTTTGGCTCGTGCTTAGATCCGATGTCATACCAGATCGACACTGCGACCACCGGTGCCTTGCGGTCGGTGTGGACGATAACACGCAGACCATTTTTCAGCGTGAACTGTTGGTGCGGGATGTTGATATCTTTGACGAGTGCAGATGCAGGAACAGGTGCGGGGTCGGCGGCGATTGCAGGCGAAACGAGCATCGAAGCGCCCAACAAGGCGAGAGTCAGTTTACGGATCATGTGGGGGCTCCAGAAATAAGGTGATTGCCGCAAACGATAGCGTCGCCGATTACAAACACAACGAACTCGACGTGATTTTTCGACGAACGTCGTTCAGGGTCGATAGCGGCGCTTTGCGTTCTTCACCGCGTCGGCCCATTCGAAATGCACCGGCTTGAACTTGCGGTCTAGAAACATCCGCATCTGGTCGGTGTAATGCGGCGAATCCGGCCGGTTGGTAGCGGAACCATAAGGCTGGATCGACTGGCTGGTAAGCTTACCCGCCTTGTCCCAACTGGTCAGCATGATGAAGCTGTCGCCGTGGCGGACTCGCATCTGGCCGTTATCCATTGGTTCCCAGACGGTGGCCGCACGAAGTGTGTCGGTGCCGCCGTTAGCAGGCAGATTGACCTTGCCGCGGATCAACCGCTGGACTTCGCCCAAAGGCGGGTCGATGCGACCAAACCCTTTCATGAGTGCATCGACGACTTCGCGCAACTTGGTCTTGGCAACGGGCAATGGGCGTCCGTGATAGGCATCACTGTTCGCCATGTGCATCATCGCCTCGCCGATTGTGTCGGCACGACCCTTGCCATCGCTGTTGAAATCCCATTCTTTAAGCAGCGTTTGCGCAGCAAGCAGATCAGGCTCGGATTTCAGGTCGAGCGCTATCAATCTCGCCATCCACTTTCCGGCAAAGGTGTTGCGGCTGTAAGCAGTATCGAATTTAATCACGAGCAACTCCTCCGGAGTCAACGACGTATCGGCCTCAAGCAATTCGAGCGCTCGAACAATCCGGTTGGTCGTTCGCGCCTCGATCCCCAGCAAAGGCGAGAAGTTTGCCGTATCAAGTTCGGACCCTTTGCCAGCCGCCATGAACGGGGTGTTGTTGGCGTTAGTGACAAAACCCGATGCCGGATCGACAATCATCGGAGTGGCCGACCACGGCAGGATTGCGGTCGGCAGACTCGCACTGACATCGCCAGGCAGGATTTTGGTGTAATCAAACCCGGCTTTGCGGTCAGGCCACACGGCATTGTAGAAATAGCCGATCTTGCCCGTCTTGTCGGCATAGATGAAGTTGGTCGCCGGAATCCCGCGCGTGCTCATCGCTGCGACCCACTGATCGTAGTTCTCCGCCTTTTGAATACGGAAATATTGTTCGAGCAATTTTACGTCGTCCATCCCGGCATAGCGGATGGCATAAGCGCCCTTTTCGTTGATGATGACCGGACCATGCTCCGACCGGTAGACGGTTTTCGGCACCGGAAACGCAAAGGGTCCGACCTTGGCGGACAGCCAGACGCGCTTGCTCATCAGCGGCTTCCATTGACCATCCATCCGGTAGTTTGTGCCGTCGGCGTTCAATACCAGCTTGTAGACATCGATCAGGTCAGGCTGGTTGACCGTGTTGGTCCAGCCGAGATTGCGGTTATGCCCGAGCAATACGAACGGCGACCCCGGAAACAACGCCCCTGCCATGTCCATGCCTTCGCCCGAGTGGACCACTGCCTCATACCAAGCGACGCTGCCTTCATAAGGCTGGTGGGAATTCGAGATCAGCCACGTATTGCCGTCCGCCATCCGCTTTGGCGCGACTGCAAAGGCATTCGAGCCGTTCATCGAGGGATCGGTGCCAGCGGGCGTCATCTGCACCACCGGTCCATTCAGCGGCTCCTCATTGCCGGTCAATTTCTTGATGCTGTTATCCAGCCCATAGAAAAAGGGTGAGCGAAGCACGAACCCGGCGGCTACATCGCGCCCGCTGACCGGAAACAGTTTCGACAATCGCACCTCATCCGGATGCTTGTCGGCATAATGGTTCAGGCCCGCTGCATAAGCTTCCATCACTGCGCGGACGTCAGCGGGAATCTTGTTATAATCACGGTCGACCGTCTCGCGTACACCGAGCAAATGTCCAACATAATCAATTGCAGCACCGTCGCTGCCGAGCAATGCGCCAGTCCGTCCACGGGTCATTGCCACAACCTCTTGCAGCACGCCAAAGTCATCTTCGGAATGCGCGTAAGCCAAGCCGTAAGCAGCGTCGGCGTCGGTCTTGCCATTGATATGCGGTACGCCGAAAGCATCACGGACAATTTCTACATCGTAAGTGCGTTTGGCAGGTGCAGCCTGCTTGGACGCTGCCAGCGGCTCCCAGACAGCCAATCCGATTGCACACACAACAATCAGCAACAACAGCGTCAACCCGACGCGCTTAAACCATTTCATATTGCAACTCTCCTCCCGCATTGATGGCAAAACCGACCGCCAACGCCAAGCCATTTTT
>JANPAM010000066.1:0-1813 GCA_031429915.1 Sphingomonadales bacterium
AGCCCAGCCGAGCGCAAGGGCGATAAGCCCGGCGAGTAAGATCATATCAAAACGGTCTCGTGCATCTGGGCCAACTCGCCACTGCACATATCGTCGCGCGGCAGGAACTGCGCGAACTGGTTACAGGCCTTGCCCTGCCCGAGATGCACGAGACCGTTCTGATATGATCTTACTCGCCGGGCTTATCGCGCTTGCGCTCGGCTGGGCTTGGTGGACCGGCCGGATTGGGACCGCCCAAATCCCCCCGGTGATCCTGTTTGTTTCGGGCGCCGGGCTGCTGGCGCGTGGTCAGTTGGTCGGCGGCTTGATTGCGCTGGGTCTGGCGGCCTTGTGGTATCGCGGGATGTCTACCCGGATCAAAGCGGCTGCACCGAAGCCAGCCGACCAGCACAGTCTGGACAAAGCGCGGATCCTGCTTGGCGTGTCGCGCTTTGACAATGCCGAGCAGATCAAAACGCGTCACCGGGCGCTTATTACCGAAACTCATCCCGACCGTGGCGGTGATGAGGGCCGCGCCGCCGAATTGAACAAAGCCCGTGATCTTTTGTTAGATGATTTGAACCGCAAAGCGCGGTAACTCCCGCCCTCAGTTATTTTTATAGGACATGGCATGACTCATGAATTCCACCCCACCTCGCTGCGCGAATATGACATCCGTGGCATAATCGGCGAGACACTTGGCGAGGGTGATGCCTATGCCATCGGGCGCGGGTTTGGTACGTGCCTTATCCGCGCTGGAGGCAAAAAGGCAGCGGTCGGCTATGATGGCCGGGTCAGCTCGCCGATGCTCGAAGAGGCGCTGGTGCGCGGCCTGAACGACAGCGGCGTCGATGTCGTCCGCGTTGGTATGGGGCCAACGCCGATGCTATATTATGCCGAGGCAGCGCTTGATGACGTGGACGGCGGCATAGAGATAACCGGCAGCCATAACCCCGCCAATTATAACGGCTTCAAGATGGTACTTCAGGGAGGACCGTTTTTCGGGGCCGATATCCAGCTGCTCGGCACGATGGCGGCGACAGGGGATTGGGCCGAAGGCACTGGCGTTAACGAACATTTCGATATCCTTGACCAATATGTTGCCCGCGTAGCCGAAGCGGCGCCCACTAAAGGATTTCGCATCGGCTGGGACGCTGGAAACGGCGCGGCGGGTCCGGCGATTGAAAAACTGACGAAAATATTGCCGGGTGAGCACCACCTTCTGTTTATGGAAGTCGATGGCGAGTTTCCCAATCATCATCCCGACCCGACCGATGAGAAGAATCTCGCCGATCTTCGCAAGCTTGTCGCCGAAAGAAACCTCGATTTCGGAGTGGCTTTCGATGGCGACGGCGACCGTATCGGAGCGATTGACGGCCAAGGCCGGGTAATTTGGGGCGACCAGTTGCTGCAGATCTACGCCGAAGATGTCTTGGGCGATGTGCCTGGCGCGACGATTATCGCCGATGTGAAAGCATCACAGGCGTTGTTCGACCGCGTAACCGAGTTGGGTGGCCAGCCCTTAATGTGGAAAACCGGACACAGCCTGATAAAATCCAAAATGAAGGAAACAGGTTCGCCGCTGGCCGGCGAGATGAGCGGGCATATCTTTTTCAAACATGAATATTACGGCTTTGATGATGCGATCTATGCGGCCGTCCGGCTCATGGCGGCGTCGGCCAAGCTTGGCAAAAGCGTAACCGAACTGCGGAGTGCGATGCCCGAAATGATCAACACGCCGGAAATGCGCTTCCAGGTCGATGAAAGCCGCAAGTTCGCGGTGATAGATGAAGTGTTAGCGCGGTTGTCGGCGGATGGTGCCGACGTCAACAAC
>JANPAM010000067.1:0-2022 GCA_031429915.1 Sphingomonadales bacterium
GTCAGCAGCCAAAAGGTTAGCCCCGGACCGCGCACCTTTAATCTCGCCGTTGCCAATCATTAGCGCTGCAACGGCGGTGCCGTGACTGCTGGCAAAAGGAGCGCCTTTTGCAAAGCCGTTCTGCTCGACACGACCCCGAACCGAAGGATGATTGGCAACGCCTCCATCAATGATGCCAAGCGAAGAGCTTACGAAGGCTGAATCCGCAATCTGATTAGTGGCTGCGGCCAGAGGGACGACACCGCTCTGAAAATAAATGTGATCTGGGTCGATTTCAGCGCTTGGCAATATCTGCCGAAGCATTCTTTCCGATTCCCGAAGGGACATCTTTGCAGGTATTGTAAAGCGGACATATGATAGTTCTAATCCTTCGATGTGATCGCGGGACAGCAGGCGAAAACCTTGCCGTTGTGCTTCCGCAATCGACGCATCGCTGACTCCGGTCGCCACCAGTTCGCCGCGCACGGCAGGCTCACGATTTTCATCATAATCGATATCTGCACGATTCTGGCGGACAAATCGGGCCAGTCTGTCAACCCGGGCTTGCTCCAGCACGCTGCCTAATCGTTCGAGGGACAATAATTCGATGTCGGATAAATCGACGGGAATATCTGGCACGTTGACGCGCGGGAGCCCGCCTAATGGCAACGCGAGCTGTGCCATCGCTACGCCAGAAAACAGCGCTGAACCGAACGCTAAGATGATCCGTCCCGTCTTCATTTGATGCATCTTGCTTTCTTGTTCATCCGATGCAAGCTGCATCGAAATATTTTCGTCGTATGGATGAAACGCTGAACGCTCGTCGTTTCATCCATGTAGCCATGAAAGATTTGAATGGCCTTTGAACAAGAGCTGCTTGCTTTATTGCCTCGACTGCGTCGCTTTGCGCGCGGTCTGACCCAGAATGTCGCTGACGCCGACGATCTGTGCCAGGCTGCAATCGAGCGCGCGTTGAAGTCGCGGGAACAATGGCAGCCGGGAACAAGACTGGATAGTTGGATGTATAAAATTACCCGCAATATCTGGATCGACGACCGTCGTGCGTCGACTCGGCGCGGTTTTCATGCCGAAATCGACGATGGCGTGATGCAGATAGCTGATGACAGCCACGCTCGAATGGAAGCATTGATGGAATTGTCAGATGTCGACAAGGCAATGGCGCGCCTACCCGACGAACAGCGAGAGGCGGTAATGCTCGTTCTTGTGGAGGGCTATGCCTACAAGGAAGCAGCCGAAATATCAGGTGTGCCACAAGGCACGCTCACATCGCGGTTGGTGCGCGGACGTGAGGCGCTGATGCGCGAACTGGGAGAAGCGGCATGAGATTCGATCGTGCAACCATAGCTGCTTACGTCGACGGTGAGCTCGATCTCATCACGGCCAATCGCATTGAAAAAGCAATGATTGAGGATGGCGATCTTGTTGGCGAAATCGAACAGGAAAAGGCATTGCGTATGCAGTTGACGGGACATTTTGCCCCGGTGCTTGATGAGGTGTTACCTGATCGGCTTACTTCCCTTTTATCGGGCAGTGTCACACACCTTGACGAGCGCCGAGACCTAAAAACCACACATTGGTATCAGCCGTCAATGAGGCAATGGAGTGCGATGGCGGCATCGCTTGTGGTCGGTCTGATGATAGGTGGCACAGCGCTAAACCGGGACGCAGGATATGTTCAGGACAACGATGGCCAGATCGTCGCATCGGGTGACTTAGCCGCAGCACTTGATACACAGTTGGCGTCAACGCAGGGCAGTAATCCAGCAGTCCGGATCGGCACGAGTTTTGCTGCCAAGGATGGCGGCTATTGCCGAACATTTCAAAGTGCCGCGCTGGACGGGATTGCCTGTACTGTTGGCAGTGATTGGAAGTTACGGCAAACTCGATCAGGTAATGGTGCTTCAGAATACCGCCAGGCATCGGCTGGTGCGTTGGCCGAAGCGGCTGCAGCGATGATGGCAGGCGAACCGCTTGATGCTGTTGGCGAACGAGCGGCAAAGGAAAAAGGTTGGCGGTAGTTCC
>JANPAM010000068.1:0-2328 GCA_031429915.1 Sphingomonadales bacterium
AGCGGCGGCGGCGGCGAATCGTTGCTGCTCAACGCGGGCCAGCTCGACCGGCGGAGTCGCAACTGGTGGCGGACGATACTCGACCAGTTCGGTGCGGCTGATGTGATCATGCCGATTGCCCGGATCGAACGACAATGGCCGGGCGGACCAGTTGTCGGGCGTTTCTCGGCGCGTTACGGCCCCGACAATAAATTTCTCGGCGCGTTCACGCTTCGCGTGCAGTCCAGCAAGGGCATTCCGAAGATGATGGACCAAGCCGTGGTCAGGATGGACCAGTTGTTTCAGTCCGCTTTGGCCAGTGGGCGGTTGCGTGCAGACGCTTCGCTCGTCCTTGAACCGGCTTTGATCGAAGAGGAAGAACTCGAAACCGAAGTCGAACCGATCCCAGGGGAAGAGGCAGCCGAAGAATCAGCAGCTCCCGAGGAACCTTCGCTCGACGAAATAGTCGGGTCGATAGTGCCGGAAAACGAAGCACCTGCGGATGTGCCGCTCGTCCCGCCTGCGCAGCCGCCGCGCTAAGAGCCGGTCGAACCCACTGATATGCGCCAGATTGCATTGCCACTCGACGAATTGCGCACTGGGGCATCGTCGAGCCTGATCATTACCGATGCCAACGCTGCGATCTTCGCCGGATTGGGCAACTCGGTAAGCTGGCCCGGGCGATGTGCGATACTCACCGGCCCGGCGCGCTCGGGAAAGACCCTCATGGCCCGGTATTTCGCGGGACAGAACGGCAATGTTGTCGACGATGCGGAGACGGTGGCAGCCGAGATATTGTTCAACGCATGGAACAGGGCTCAGGAGCCGGGTGCCGAACCCTTGTTGCTGGTTTCGCGGTGGCGGCCTGCTGATTGGAATATTTCCTTGCCCGACCTGCGCTCACGGCTTGCTGCAGCCACGTTGCTCGAAATTGCGCCGCCAGATGATGAACTGATCGAACAGCTGTTACAAAAGCAGCTCGCCGATCGCGGAGCGGCAATTAGTGTTGATGCGTTGAGCTATGTGAAACGCCGTATCGAGCGGAGCTATGCAGCAGTCGAAGCATTTGCCCGCGCCGCCAATGCACTTGCTCTGGCTGAAAACGCATCTGTCAATCTGGCGTTGGTTAAACGCGTGCTCGAAGCTTAGCCGCAGCTTATGCGGTTGATGACCATGTTGTCATCGTAACCGATATTGAGCCGAACCGAACTGTAATCCATCGTTACTGCAGTGCGTGGCGGTATCCAGCGTAAGACACTCGCTCCGGATTTTTCCATCAATTCTTGTGCAAGAGCAGTGCTGGTTTTCCTGCCGACAGCGTATTGCGCGAATGCGGCGTCACACTCAAAACCTCCCGCTTCGGCAATCGGAACTTTCTCGGTAGTGTAAGGCGCTTCGCGCGCAGGCGCGGCACATCCGGCGAGCAATATCGTGGCAGCCAACAGCCTCATGCTGCCTCTTCTTCGACGTCGATTGTTCGAGTCATCTTTAGCTTGCCCTTGACCACCGCAAAGGCCAGTCGCCCTTCGACCAAATCAAGAGCATCGCGACCAAATTGCTCGAAGCGCCACCCGACGAGCATTTCCAAACCCTCGCGCTCACCAGCCGCCAACCGCTCGAGTTCCTCGGTTCTGACGAGCAGCCGCGCCGCAACATTGATCTCGCGTGACCGGATTTTAAGGAGCAGCTTGAGCAGGTCGGCGACCAGTCCGCCGTCTTTGCCAGCGCCCGGCATCGAACGGCCACGGTCGGGAAGCGCGTCGCGAGTCATCGGTTCGCTCGCCTCGATTGCCGCCATCAACCGTTGGCCGATGTCATTATCGCGCCACGCTGGTGACAGTCCGCGGACCTTGGGCAGGTCGGCCTGAGATTTCGGCGGGTGCGCGGCGATATCGGCTAGCGTTTCATCCTTCATGATCCGCCCGCGCGGGATATTCTTGCGCTGCGCCTCACGCTCGCGCCACGCCGCCATCGCTTTCAGCCGACCCAGAACCTCGGGCTTTTTCGACTGGATTTTGACCCGCGCCCAGGCATTTTCGGGTTCGTTACGATAATTCGCTACGTCGGAGATCCGCTCCATCTCATGATCGAGCCAAGCACCGCGTCCGGTGTGTTTTAGCTTTTCGAGCATCATCGGGAAAATCACTGACAAATGCGTTACGTCGCCGATGGCATAATCAATCTGGCGTTTGTCCAGCGGGCGACGTGACCAATCGGTAAAGCGAGCGCCCTTGTCGAGGAGGATGCCCATCCACAGATCGACCAGATTGGAATAGCCGACCTGCTCACCCTGTCCCAGTGCCATCGCCGCTATTTGCGTGTCGAACATGGGGTGAGGGGTCTTGCCGG
>JANPAM010000069.1:0-41284 GCA_031429915.1 Sphingomonadales bacterium
TGCTTTCGCGCCGTCCGTTTTGGCTGGAACAGCGATTGTGGCACCGGTTTTCTTGCCTTCACTGGCAGCAAAGGCCGAATCGCCCTCGCCTTCGAATGTCTTGCCTTCGCGGTCATCAGGGGCAACCTTGTAATTGCCTTCTTGTGCCGCGATCAACTCGCCATTGCCCTGCGCGCCGCCAGTCTGGTTGCGCTGGAGCCAGTAAATGCCGCCAACGATTGCTGCGAGCAAGGCCAGACCGCCAAGCACAAGGCCAGCCACCTTCAACGGCGACGCGCCCTGGTCATACTCATAGCCGTCGGCGGTTTCGAGCCACGGCAAGCGATCGGGATCATCAAGGCCCAATCCGTCGTTCACTGTATCGCTCATGCCAAATTCCCCAATAGTTCAAGCATATGTTCACATGCTGTAAGCGGCTTCAACCCCCATGAGTTTCAGCCCGTTGCGGATAACTTGCCCGATATTGGTCGCCATGAAAAGCCTTGCGCCCGATGTCGCCGGGTCATGTGCCAATATGAAGCGCTTGTCGGGCCTATCATTACCGACGTTCCAATAGGCATGAAAGGCCGCAGCGAGGTCGCCGAGGTAAAAAGCAATGCGGTGCGGTTCACCCGATTTGGCGGCAGCCTCTACGATGCGAGGAAAGTTTGCGGCCTCACGGATCAGCGCGATTTCTTCGTCGCCTAAAAGGCTGATCTGGGTGCCGTCGATGCCAAGCCCCGCCTCCTCCCCCTTGCGGAGAGTCGATTGAATACGCGCATGGGCATATTGGACGTAGAACACCGGATTGTCCTTCGACGCCTCGACCACCTTGGCAAAGTCAAAATCCATCTGAGCGTCCGATTTGCGCGTTAGCATCACAAAGCGAACGACGTCCTTGCCGACTTCTTCGACCATTTCGGCCAACGTCACAAAGCTGCCGGAGCGTTTTGACATCTTCACCGGCTCACCGTTGCGCAACAGCCTGACCATTTGCACGAGTTTGACATCGAAATCGACCTTACCGTCAGTCAGCGCGCCGACGGCGGCTTTGATGCGCTTCACGGTCCCGGCGTGGTCAGCGCCCCAGATATCGATCATCACATCGACACTGCGGCTTTTTTGGAAGTGATAAGCGAGGTCAGCACCGAAATAGGTCCAGCTGCCGTCGGATTTCTTGATCGGCCGGTCCTGATCGTCGCCGAACTGGGTCGAGCGAAACAAAGGCAGCGTCACCGGCTCCCAGTCTTCGATTTCCTTGCCCTTCGGCTTTTCAAGTTCGCCGTCATACACCAACCCGCGCGCGCGAAGTTCAGCCTCCGCCTCGTCGGCTTTGCCAGCGACGTGAAGTTCGGCTTCCGAGGAGAACAGGTCGTGATGGATGCCGAGCAGGGCCAGATCGGCCTTTATCATTTCCATCATGTCGGCGACTGCGGCCTTACGGAACAGCACAAGCCATTCGGACTCGAAGGCTTCGATGTATTGGTCGCCGAATTGCTCGGCCAAACGCTGGCCCACGGGGACCAGATAGTCGCCGGGATACAGGCCTTCCGGAATTTCAATGCTCTGGCCCAGTGCCTCGCGGTAACGCAAATGCACCGACCGCGCGAGCGTATCGACCTGCCCGCCTGCATCGTTGATATAATATTCGCGGATTACCTTGTGGCCCGCAAATTCAAGCAGCGCCGCCAGTGCATCACCGACCACAGCACCTCTGCAATGCCCCATGTGCATCGGCCCAGTCGGATTGGCGGAAACATATTCGATGTTCACAGTCTTGCCCGCACCAAGCGTAGAACGACCGTAATCGTCTCTTGCATGGCCCATGTCGCGCAATTCATCGAGCCATGCCGACGCGTCGAGCCGCATGTTTAGAAATCCGGGGCCAGCCACTTCAACCGCAGTAATGCCTTCGACCTTCGCCAGTTCTAACGACAGCGCGTCTGCCAAGGCGCGCGGATTGGTTCCTGCGGGTTTCGCTAGCACCATGGCTGCGTTGGTCGAAAGGTCACCGTGCGAAGGATCGCGCGGCGGTTCAACGGTTACATTGGTGCGATCAAGCCCGGTTGGCAGCACACCCGATGCAACAAGCGAGTCCAGCGCATCATTCACATGCACTGCAAATTTTGTAAAAATGGTCACGGCAAAGCCCGAATTCTGAGCGCTCAATTAGCGCGTTACGTTATATTTCAGCTGATCCTCGGTTAGCTGAAATCCGATCAACATTTCAAAGCTTGATCGGACCACCGCTGCGCGGACTTCGGGGTCGGCAAGCGGGTCGAGCGCAGCGTCCGCATCGCCCGGTTTGCGCTTCTTGGTGATTTTAGCAACGATATCGGCTGGCAAACGAGCAGCGTCGCCGTCGATATAGCTCGACGCCTGACCAGTAGCCGTCGCTCGGGGCTGGCCATCGGCGAACTGCAAGGTAACCTGCCCAACTCGTTTCGCAACAACCGCGCTTCCGCCCTGCACAACGCTTGTGAAGTACGGGACCGTTACGCTCCGAGCGCCGCGTACATCGTTACGCCGCGCCTGAACGTCGAAACTGGCCTGAGAATAAATCTTCGGGCCACCTTCGTTGCAGGTCGGGCGGACATTGGTGATTGATGCTACGACGTCAATCGCGTTGGCATCCTGACTGCTCGCTGGATTGAACAGCGTGATATCGCCGGTGCCGTCTGGAACAGCTACAACCGGGCAACCAGAACGCGTTGTGCTGATCCCGACGCCCGAGGTGACGTCCAACTCGCCGTCTCTGCTGCACCCAGCAAGAAAAGCGGCAGTGATGCTGGCGGTCATAATCAGCCCGGCGATTTTCATACAGGATTATCCTCAAGTCTTAGATTAGCCGCCATCGCGGGCGATAATGTCGGTCCTTATCCTTGCACTGACTGACACGCAACAGGGGAAAGGTCTTGGCGAGAAGGGTGACTTTACCTAAAGGACATTGCCGATGACTGAACAATCCGCCTTCAAGCGTCCGTTAAAGCTTCTCTTGGCCGCCCCCCGCGGTTTTTGTGCAGGTGTCGACCGGGCGATAAAGATCGTTGAACTCGCGCTGGAACAGCATGGCAGCCCGGTCTATGTCCGCCACGAAATCGTCCACAACCGCTTTGTCGTGGACAGCCTGAAAGCCAAAGGTGCGGTTTTCGTCGAGGAACTGGATGAGGTGCCCGATGGCGGCCATGTGGTGTTCTCGGCGCACGGGGTTCCGAAATCGGTTCCGGCCGATGCACAAGCGCGCGGCCTCGCTTATTTCGATGCGACTTGTCCTTTGGTGTCGAAGGTTCACCGGCAGGCCGAGCGGCAGGTTGATGTTGGTCGCCATATTATCTTTATCGGACATGCGGGGCATCCCGAAGTCGTCGGAACGTTTGGTCAAGTGCCCGATGGCGTGATGACCTTGGTCGAAACTGCCGAGGACGCCGTCGCATTACAGCCCGCCGACCCGGAAAATCTCGCATTTCTGACCCAGACTACTTTATCAGTGGACGATACCGCTGAAATTGTTGCCATATTGCAACGCCGTTTCCCATCGATTGTCGGGCCGAAGGGCGAGGATATTTGCTACGCAACTTCCAACCGGCAAGAGTCGGTCAAGGCAATTGCGTCCGGGTGCGACCTGGTTTTGGTAATCGGCGCGCCGAACAGTTCGAACACGCTGCGCTTGGTCGAGGTCGCGGCGCGCTCGGGGACAAAAGCATATCTGGTGCAGCGCGCTGAGGGCATCAGCATGAACTGGTTTGACGGCGTGAACACGCTTGGCCTGACCGCTGGCGCATCTGCCCCAGAGGTACTTGTGCGAGAGATTATCGACGCGCTGGCCCGCCATTTTGACCTCGACGAGCACCAAGTCACCACCGCCGAGGAGAGCATCGTGTTCAAACTGCCGCGCGAACTGGCCGGCGCGGCGGCCTGATTTGGCGGTCTACACGCAATTGGGACCCGAGCATGTTGCGCCGTTGCTCGCGCGCTATGACGCGGGTGAATTGATCGCGCTCAAGGGCATTGCCGAGGGTGTGCAGAACAGCAATTTTTTCGTCGAAACCACCAAAAGCCGGTTTATTCTCACTCTGTATGAAAGCCGCGTGGACCCGACCGACCTCCCGTTTTTCTATGCTCTGTTGAAACATCTGCACGAAGCCGGTTGCAGGGTTCCGCGCTTTATCGCCGACCAAGAAGGTCGGTGGTTGCAAGAAGTCGCTGGCCGCCCGGCCTGTCTGATCGAATTCCTGCACGGCGTATCGGTAACCCGACCGACACCTGCACAAGCCCGGTCAACCGGTGCGGCACTTGGGCAAATGCACTCGGCGCTGGCAAATTTTGTCGGGGTTCGGCCGAATAATCTGGGCATATCGGAATGGCGTCCACTTGCTGCCAGTTGCACCGAGGACGGACTTGAAGACATCCATAGAGGCCTTGCGCAGCGAATCGCCGACGAATGCGATTATCTCGAACAGCGATGGCCGACAGATTTGCCAATTGCCGCTATCCACGCCGATCTGTTTCCAGATAATGTACTGATGCTGGGCGACAGGGTAACCGGCCTGATCGACTTCTATTTCGCTTGCACCGACGTGCGCGGATATGATCTGGCGGTGACTCACAGCGCATGGTGTTTCGCCCCCGATGGAACCGGGTTCAATAAGGATGTCAGCGCGTCGCTACTTGGTGGATATCACCAGAACTTCAGCCTCGACGTCCCAACACGGGACGCGATGCTTGTATTGCTGCGCGGTGCTTGCTTGCGTTTCCTGCTCACCCGTTGTTACGATTGGATCAACACGCCAGCCAACGCTTTGGTCACTCGTAAAGACCCGCTGGCTTTTCTGAGGCAATTGGATTTTTACAGCGACGATGCAAATATCGCTGTCATTATGGGGCAATTACAGTGAAGCAGGTTGAAATCTTCACAGATGGTGCGTGTAAGGGCAATCCAGGCCCCGGCGGCTGGGGCGCAATCATCCGCTATGGTGCCCACGAAAAAGAAATTTCAGGCGGCGACCCTGACACCACCAATAACCGGATGGAGATGTGGGCAGCAATTCAGGCATTAAACCTGTTGATTGAGCCGTGTCAGGTTAAACTACATAGCGACAGCAAATATGTACTCGATGGCATCACCAAATGGGTCCACGGCTGGCAGCGAAACGGCTGGAAAAACGCGTCGAAACAGCCAGTGCGTAACGCCGACCTATGGCACGACCTGATCGAGGCCGCTGCCAAACACCAGATGGAATGGGTCTGGGTCAAAGGGCATAGCGGCCACCCGGAAAACGAACGCGCCGACCGGCTGGCGAGCGGTGCTGCCGACGAAATCAGCGCATCGCGGTAAATCTCGCGGGCGAATAACGGTCGGCGTCGACACCGCCGGGTACTTCTGAATGATTAAACAATAATGCTGCGGCCAGCTTTGCGGCGGCTGGTGCAGTCTGAATCCCAAAGCCACCCTGCCCTGCCAACCAGAAAAATGCGGGATTTGACTGGTCAGGCCCAATCACAGGCAGCCGGTCGGGTGCAAAGCTGCGCAGACCAGCCCATTTGTGCTCGACTCGAATCACCTCCCAATCAACCACATGTTGAAGCCGGTCGATGGCGACCGCTACGTCGAGTTCATCAGGGGCAACGTCGCAAGCCAGCGTTGCAGTCTCGTCATGCGGGCTAAGCCATAATGTGCCGCCTGCGTCAGGTTTGAAATAAAAGCTGCCGTCAAGCGCGATGACCAGTGGCAAATCGGCAGGAGCTTTGGGATCAATACTTAGTTGAGCAATGGTGCGCCGAAACGGCTGTATCCCCAACTTGCCAATACCAGCGATTGCAGCAACTTCATCGGCCCAAGCGCCCGCTGCATTGACCAGTATCCCGGCAGTAAACTGCTCGCTCCCGGCGGCAATCTGCCAACGGCGCTCCCTCCAGTCCGCACGGTGCAACCGCGCATTGCAGGTCAGGCGAGCGCCAAGCCGCTTTGCCTGCCGAAGATAGGCGGCGTGAAGTGCGGCCACGTCGATATCGCAACAGGTGGGTTCCCACAGCCCTTGCGAGTATTCATCTCGAACCCCCGGAACGAGGTTTGCGATCAAACTTCGGTCACTAACCTCAATCTCGACCCCGCTACGCGCAAAGTCGGCAAGCAAATCGGCTGCAAGTCGATTTTGTGTCCCAGTTCCGATATGTAGCGCCCCGCGCCGGTGCATTAACGGGCCATTATGGAAATCGGCCGGCGGGTTGGCCAGGAAAAGCCCGGATGCAGTTGTCAACGGCTGAACGCCGGGACCGCCATAGATTTCGTCCCAGAATGCAGCCGACCGTCCCGTCGAATGGTAACCGGGATGGCTTTCTGCCTCAAGCAACAGTACCGAGCGGTGCGCGGCAATTTCGGCGGCAAGGCTTGCACCGGCGATGCCCGCACCGACTATAACAACGTCGAAATCGGTCATGGTTTCGGTGCGTTTTTATCCAGAAAACTGTCGATTCGTTCCAGACATCGGTCGCGCACCGCGTCGGCTTCGCGCAACAGCTCGTGCGCGGCTTCCTTGCCAAAGATCAGCGTTTCAGCATTCGGCAGACGCTTGCTGTCCTTAATGATTCGTGGAGTGCTCACCAACTGATCCGCTGTGGTCGCCAGCAGCAATATTGGCGTATCTACCGCTTCCAACCGCCCCGGTTCGTCGAGCATCTGAATCGATGCGATCGCTCGTTCGACCCAGTGCCAGCTTGGCGGGCCGAGTTTTACCTCGGGCCGCAATTCCCACCACGCGAGCTCGTCATCATAACGGTCCTTGTCGGCGGTCAATATCTTCGCTCGAAGGTTCATCGGCGACAACGGTTTCTCGCTCACCTTCCATGCAGCGACATCGCCACGCCCGACCTTGACCATCAGCTTGGTAAACGCTTGGTTCAACGATAGCGGCAGGCCGCCGGTATGAATTCCGAGCATCGGTGCGCTCATCGCCACAGCGACAGGATCGATGGCCTTTTCGACAAGCGCACGCATCGCCAGATGGCCACCCATGCTGTGTGCGAGCACAACGTGCGGCCCAGGCGTTTCAGCTTTCCACTGATTCCAGAAATGCCTGAGATCGGCGATCCACGTCGAAAAATCGTCGATATGCCCGACTTGCGGTTCTTTTAGAAACCGACCCGAAGCTCCCTGTCCGCGCCAGTCAATCGACGTTACCCGCCAGCCTAATGCTGCGAAATAAGCCAGAGTTTCCAGATATTTTTCATAATGGTCACCGCGGCCCGGCAGAAACAACATTGATCCGCGCGCCGCTTCGGCACCATGCCAATCGATACGACGGATGGGCCAACCGTCGGCTGCTTCCCACACACTCTCGGTTGCATCGACCGGAATAGTGCGCCGGTTCATCATCGATTTAGCAGGCTGCATGGTTACCTTTTAGCAAGCTTTGATGGTTAATGACTGACGAATGACCAAAGACATTCTTGCTTACGCACTCCTTGGCGGGTTGGCAATCGGGCTGATTATCTCGATCTACACCGACATCAAATACCGCCTCATTCTCAACAAGATAACGCTACCTATTGCGCTGGCGGCGCCGCTGTATTGGTTTGCCACGGATGACTTCACCTTATCGGCCGTCGGCCTCCATTTGCTTACCGCAGCCCTGGCGTTCGGTTTCTTCGCGATCTGGTTCGCGCTTGGCATGATGGGCGGTGGCGATGTCAAACTTTTCGCTGCCTTGTCGCTCTGGTTTGCGTGGGCCGACGTGATGATGATGGTGCTTTACGCCTCCATCGTCGGGGCGGTAGTGACAATATTCTTTGTCGCACTTCACAGAATCCGAACGGGGAACGGGCGAGCGCAGATACCCTATGGCGTCGCGATAGCACTCACTGGCCTGTGGATGGTCGGTGAACGGTTTTTTAACCATTTTACTTGAAATAGCGTTCTTCAATCAGGGGACAGTTTGTCATGGATAGAAAAAAAGTCATCTTGCTGGTTGCTGCGCTTTTGATAGCCGGCATCACCGCCTTCATGGCGCGCAGCATGTTTGCAGGTTCGTCCGCGCCAACGGCAGCGGCTATTGTAAAGCCCGAAGACAAAGGCCCGCAAGTGCTTGTGGCTACGCGCGCCCTGCCAGTCGGTACAATTATCACTGCCGAAAGCATCCGGTACCAGCCATGGCCTGAAGAACTGATTGAGTCCGCCTATTTCATTAAAAAGGGAACGGACGGAAAGATCTCCGAAGACTTGATTGGCACTGTCGTTCGCAATGCTGTGACAGCGGGCCAACCTCTCACTCAGGGATCATTAGTAAAGCCCGGTGACCGAGGTTTCCTTGCTGCCGCATTAAGTCCGGGGATGCGCGCCATCACCGTGCCCGTGTCAGCCTTGACCGGCGTGGCAGGTTTTGTGTTTCCCGGCGACCGTGTGGACCTCATGCTGACTCAGAATGTTGCTGGGGATACCGGGCCTGCGCTCAAGGTGTCCGAAACAATTATGCGCAACCTGCGGGTTCTTGCAACCGATCAGCAAGCCAAGACTGCGACTGACGAAAGTGGCAACACCGTTGTCCGCGAATTCAAGTTGATCACCTTCGAAGTGACACCCAATATCGCCGAAAAGATCACCGTGGCTCAAGCCATCGGCACACTCAGCCTGTCTTTGCGCTCCATCGCCGATAACGCCGCGGAGTTAGAGCAAGCGTTGGCATCGGGCACGATTAACTTGCCGGCGGGTGCAAGTGCCGCTGATGAACAGCGCATCATCGCCTCGCTCGAGAGAAATCCAACAGTCGACCGAAGTTCATATTCGACGGGTGGCCAAGTTTCACGCTTCCAGCGCAGCACTCTTCCGGCCCAACTGCCAATTGCTATCGCTGCCGAGCAGGCGCGTGTCGTCCGCGAAGTGAACAAAATTACAAAGGGCCGGGTCGTGCGGGTTTCGCGCGCTGGCACGACCACCGAAGTTGACGTTAACCCAAGGTAATGACCATGACTTATAAAAGCACGATCAAATCCGGCGTCGCCGTTGCCATCCTAGCCGCTGCTTATGCAACTTCAGCGTTGGCCGCGCCTGCACCGCAGCGCAAAGAGCAAAGTGCGCAGCAATCAAAACCGATGTTAATGTCGATCGGCAGCAGCCAGCAGATAAATCTGCCGGCCGCAATTACGGATATCGTCATTTCCAATCCTGCGGTGGCCGATGTCGAAATCAAGTCACCACGACAGATGTATATCTTTGCCAAGGGACAGGGCGAGACCACAATTTACGCGACAGATGCTTCAGGAAAAACAGTTTACAAAGCTTTCCTTCGCGTCGGCAATAACCTCGGGTCGCTTGACCAAATGCTGCTGCTGGCGATGCCCGATGCCGATATTCGGGTAACAACCATGAATGGCGTCATTCTGTTAACTGGGACCGTCGCCCAACCCGAGGATGCTGCTGAAGCCGAACGGCTAGTCACTGCGTTCGCAGGCCCTTCGACGCAGGTCATCAGCCGGATAAAGACGGCGACACCATTGCAGGTCAATTTGCAAGTTAGGGTCGCAGAGGTCAGCCGATCATTGTCGAAAGAGATCTCGGCCAATGTCCAATCTGCAAAGCAGGGCGTTGACAGTTCGGGAGCGCCGTACACCTTTGGTCTTGCCCGCGGCAGAGACTTTACCGACGGCACCACCATCTCCTTTCCCTCAGGCGGCAACACCATTGCCGGTCTAGGTAGGCTGTTTGGCATTGATATAGCGGCGGCTTTTGACCTCTCGGAAAAAGCGGGCCTGGTATCAACGCTTGCCAATCCAAATCTCACCACAGTGTCTGGCGAAACTGCAGAATTTCTTGCTGGCGGTTCATTTCCAATTGTCACCTCGTCGAACAATGGAACGTCTGTCGAGTACAAAAGCTACGGCGTAAATCTGACCTACACGCCGATTGTATTGGCAGATGGCCGTATTTCGTTGCGGGTCCGCTCTGAAGTGTCGGACATCTCGTCGCAAGGTGCAGTTCGTATCGGCGGCTTCGAAATTCCAGCGACCACAACACGTATGGCCGAGACGACGGTTGAACTCGGCTCGGGACAAAGCATGATGATTGCTGGCCTGCTAAGCAACCAGTTAGGCAGCTCGGTCGATAAAATCCCAGGCGCAGGTGATATTCCGGTTTTGGGCGCCTTGTTCAAATCATCTGGATGGCGCCGTAACGAGACCGAGCTGATGATAGTGGTAACGCCTTACTTGGTGAAACCGGTTTCTGATAGCAAGATAGTCCTGCCAACTGACGGTATCCACACTCCGAATGATCTTGAGAGAGTTTTGTTGGGCACCGTAACCAAAAATAAGGGTGTTTCCGAGCGGCCGATGCCAAAGGTGGCACCTGATGCACCCACCGGTCCCGACATGGGCTCAGTTAGCGTACCCGCTCCAGCGTTGGCAAAAAAGCCCAGCTCGCCAGAAAAATCGGCAGCTCCGGGCTTTAGTTTCAACAATTGATTTCCCAGTTCAGGAGACATGAAATGACCAATAGCAAAATGCTGATCGTTGCCTCTGCCAGCCTAGTGTTGTCGGCATGCAGCACGACTGGGGGTAACACTTCGATGTATTCGGTTCATCAACCGATAGTTGAACGCACCAACTATTCGATCGATGTCAACACCAATGGCGGCGACGTTTCACCCGCTGAAGAGCGGCGCATGGCCGAATGGTTCGATGCCATGCAGCTGCGTTACGGTGACCGAGTTGCCATCGATTATGGTGACGGATATGCCGCACCTGCGGTCGGTCAAACCGTCGCCGATCTTGTGGATGACTTTGGAATACTGGTAGGCGGCACCGCGCCCGTCACGGTCGGCGCTGTCGCGCCAGGAACCGTTCGAGTAGTTGTAACTCGCTCATCGGCGTCAGTGCCATCATGCCCAGACTGGAGCACGACCTCCGAACGCAACTATGACAGCCGAAATCACAGCAACTACGGTTGCTCAACGAACAGCAACCTCGCGGCGATGGTTGCCGATCCCGAAGATCTGGTGCGCGGTCGCGATAACAAAGCCCTCGACGGCAACACTGGCAAGAATGCGGTGAATACGTATCGCTCCAAAACGAACGGAGGAAACTGATGAACGCACCTTGGAAATCGTCAGTTGCGGGTAATCGCGACCCCATCAACGCTTATGTTTGCGACGATATGACTCTCGATGTCATTCGTGGCGTCTGCGAAGAAATGGGTTGGAATCAGGATAAAGCTTATAAAGGCGGACTGCGTAACGCGGTTCAGTCCCTGTCAGTATCGGCAAGTCCACAAATCCTGCTCGTTGACCTGTCTGAATCGGGGGATCCGATTAACGATATCAACAGTCTAGCCGAAGTCTGCGAACCGGGTACGATTGTTATTGCCGTTGGTCAGGTGAACGATGTCCGGCTTTACCGCGACCTTTTGATGTCCGGCTTGCAGGATTATTTGCTCAAGCCGGTCAGCCCAGATGCCTTGAGAGATTCGTTCGCCAATGCGCAAACTGTTCTGAATGCGCCGAAACATGAGGAAAATTCAGGAGATCGCCCTCATATTTCAACCGCTGTTATTGGTACACGCGGCGGATGCGGCGCGTCGACTATCGCGGCTTCGCTTGCATGGATTTTTTCTGAAAAGAAGGGACATGCGACAGGGTTTTTAGATCTTGATGTACACTTTGGTACCGCTGCACTGGCGATGGATCTTGAGCCTGGACGCGGCCTCACCGACGCGATCGACAATCCCAGCCGTATTGACGGGCTTTTCATTGAGCGGGCGATGATCAAGGCAAATGACAAGTTGTCAATCTTGTCAGCCGAAGCACCGATGAGCAGCCCCGTCCTTACCGATGGCGCGGCGTTCTTTCAGCTTCAGGAAGAATTCCGTGCAGCGTTTGAGAACACTGTAATCGATATGCCACGCTCTATGGTGATTGCCTATCCACATCTCGCTCATGACGTCAATGTCGCGGTCATCGTTACCGAAATGACGCTGGCTTCTGCACGCGACGCAATCCGCGTACTTGCCTGGCTGAAACAAAGCGCGCCACACTGCAAAACGCTGATTGTCGGCAATAAAATGCAAAGCACGTCGGTCGAAATTACCCGCAAAGATTTCGAGAGCACGATAGAACGAAAGATTGATTTGATGTTGCCGATCGACGCCAAGGCTATGGCGCAGGCTGCCAAGCTCGGGCAACCGGTCATAGAGGCCGTTCGCGCCAGTAAAGTATCAATTGGCTTGATGGCACTGGCGGAAATGATCCTAGGCACAGCGGCCGAGGTGTTGGAAAATGCCGATATCCCAGTGAAAGCTAAAAAATCAATGCTGGGGGGTTTCAAATCACTCTTGGCTAAAAAATGATCCTTTCACGGGCTGGGCTCGGCAAATTGCCGTTAGCCGGTTGAATTAAACCCATTCAAGCAGAGCAAAAGACGATGCAAAATCTCATTATCGCGACCGGTTTAATACTTATGGTGATGATGGTGGCGTTCGCTTTCATGGGACCCAACATCGGAAAACTGACTGCTCGCAGGATTATCGCAATCAAAGTCCGTCATTCGGACAGCGCCGATGCGCGCGTCGAACAGCAAATGCGCAAGGCAGTCGCATCACGACGTCCGCTGATATATTCTAGTGGAGAACAGATAAGTCGCGCCGATAAGCTTCGCCTCCGCTTGGCACAAACAGGCAAAAAATGGACTATGCAACAGTATTTGTCCGTTTCGGCGGCGATGACCTTCACCATCCTGGCATTGCTGTGGCTGAAAGGTGCGCCACTTTATCTTGCCCTCGCATCGGGCTTATTGGTTGGAGCCGGTCTGCCGCACATGGCTATCGGATACCTAATCGGAAAGCGCATCAAAGATTTTACCGCTGCTTTTCCTGACGCCATCGAATTGCTCGTGCGTGGCCTTAAGTCAGGTCTGCCCGTTGGCGAAACCCTGAATGTCGTCGCCAAAGAAATTCCGGGGCCAGTCGGCGTCGAGTTCAAAATAGTGACCGAGAAAATCAAAATCGGCAAAACGATGGAAGATGCACTCCAAGACACCGCCGACCGTCTTGGCACGCCTGAGTTTCAATTCTTTGTAATCACACTTGCGATCCAGCGGGAGACGGGCGGCAATTTGGCTGAAACGCTGGCAAATCTTGCTGAAGTTTTGCGTAAACGAGCGCAAATGAAAATGAAAATCCGGGCAATGTCGTCTGAATCAAAAGCTTCAGCCTACATTGTGGGTTCACTGCCGTTCTTCGTGTTCGGCATGGTCTGGTCTGTGAATCCCGAATATCTCGGCGGGTTTTTCTATGAGCCTCGTTTGATAATTGCCGGCATCATAGGCGCTGTCTGGATGGCCATTGGTGTATTTATTATGGCCAAAATGGTCAGTTTTGAAATTTAGGTTGAGGGCGGAGCAAACATAATGACTACTCCAGGCGGACCTCAACTCATGGGCGTCGATGTGTTCATGGTAGCGACATTGCTCGCTGCTGTAGCGGCATCGGCAATGATGCTTGCCATATATGCTGCGGTTACGGTGCGGGACCCGATGGCGAAACGCGTTAAAGCGCTTAACGAACGGCGCGAACAATTAAAGGCCGGGATCACCGCAACGACCGCAAAAAAGCGGGCCAAACTGGTTCGCAAAACCGAAACAACGGACCGGATGCGAACGATACTGTCGTCGCTGCGAGTATTACAGGACGACCAGATAAAAGCAGCACAACAGCGATTAGCGCAAGCCGGTATTCGGAAAAAAGAACTCGCTGTAGCTGTTATTTTCAGCCGCATGGTATTGCCGATCGTCTTCGGCGGGGGCGCAGCGCTCTGGCTCTACGGGTTGGACGGCTTGGCCGACTGGACACCGATGAAGCGCTTTGGTGTTTTTGCAGGGCTGTTAATCCTAGGGTACAAAGCAGCGGATATTTACATCAATAATTTGGTGAACAAACGAACTGATTTAATCCGCAAAGGGTTGCCAGACGCGCTCGATTTGCTGGTCATATGTGCCGAAGCCGGCTTAACCGTCGACACAGCGTTTAACCGCGTGGCAAAGGAACTTGGTCGCGGCTATCCAGAACTCGGTGATGAGTTCGCGTTAACCGCCATCGAACTTGGCTTTTTGACCGAGCGGCGTCAAGCGTTTGAAAACCTTGCCTACCGGGTCAATCTTCCATCGATCAAGGGCGTGGTTACGACGATGATCCAGACCGAAAAATATGGTACGCCGCTGGCCTCAGCCCTGCGCGTGCTTTCTGCCGAATTCCGCAATGACCGCATGATGCGGGCCGAGGAGAAGGCAGCTCGTTTGCCAGCGATTATGACAATCCCATTGATCATGTTCATTCTGCCAACGCTGTTCATCGTTATTTTGGGCCCAGCAGCGTGTTCGATTGGCGACGCATTCGCGAAGAAATAGTCACGCTAGAACTTAAACGTGAAACGGGCTGGCCTCACGGCTGAGCCCGTTTCATTTTACCCGACGCGCACCTTTTGCTCGATTGCACCGAAAATGCTGTGCCCCGCGTTATCGCGCGCTTCGATACGGACGACGTCACCATGTTTCAGGAATGGTGTTTTCATTTCGCCGCCTAGTATCTTTTCGACCATCCTAACTTCGGCAACGCAACTATAACCCATTCCGCCATCGGCGACCGGCTTACCCGGTCCACCTGCTGTATCGCGGTTCGACACCGTCCCTGAGCCGATGATAGTTCCAGCCCCCAAATTTCGGGTCTTTGCCAGATGTGCAATCAAAACACCGAAATCGAACGTGCAATCGTCCGAAGCGACCGCCCGCCCGAACGGAGCACCGTTGAGATCGACCATCAACGTCCGGTGCAACTTCCCACCGTTCCAGTAATCGCCAAGGCTTTCCGGAGTAACCAGCACCGGCGACAACGCGCTCGCCGGTTTGGACTGGACAAAGCCGAAGCCCTTTTCAAGCTCTGCGGGTATCAGATTGCGAAGCGAAACATCGTTCACCAGGCCCACCAGCCTGACATGCTTTACCGCTTCTTCAGCCGAAACGCCTTGCGGAACATCGCCCGTAACAACAACGATTTCTGCCTCAAGATCGCACCCCCAAGCCTCGTCGGCCAACGGAATGTCGTCACGAGCACCGAGGAACTGATCCGAACCGCCCTGATACATTAGGGGATCGTGCCAGAAGCTATCTGGCAACTCCGCTCCCCTCGCCTTTCGGACCAACTCGACATGGTTTACATACGCCGAGCCGTCGGCCCATTGATAAGCACGCGGCAACGGTGCAGCTGCGTCGTGTTCGTGAAACCGCTCCTTGGGTATCGCATTATGCTCAAGGTCGGTCGCCAGCGCCTCCAGCCGGGGTGCAATCAAATCCCAATCGTCGAGCGCGCTTTGCAATGTCCCGGTTATATGGGCGGCATCGGCATACCAGGCCAGATCGTTGGAAACGACAACCAGATGGCCGTCGCGGCCAGATTTGAGCGATGCGAGTTTCATTTGTTTCCCTTCTTGTTTTGAAGCATCATGCCGACACATTCGGGCGGCGGCAACAGCAACTGTGCAGCGAAGGACGAAAAGAAAAATGGCGATGCACAGACGATTGAAGGCGGTGGCATTGGCGTTGATAATGCTGGTGACCAATTCCGCCAACGGTCAGCAAGTATTCGACCAAAAAGAGGCAGCACAAAGCGGCTGGTCGGTGGAACAGAATCGGAGTGCCGTTTGGCATTTGGCACAGCACCAGAAGCTCGGAACCACGCTTGATGCGCTTCAATCACACCGACCCGGAATGGTTGACGTCTATGTTGTGTCAATCGGCCTCGATTCCGATCCTGTTTTCGGACGCGAAGCGGGCGAAGCCGCCAAAGTCATCAGTCGACGCTACGGCGCTACGGGGCGGACAATTTTCCTTTCGGCGGGTGCCGATGACAAACCATCAGGCACGCCGCAAGGCTCGCCGGCCAATCTGGCGGTCGCACTCGCTGCGGTTGCCGGAAAAATGAACCTGAAGGAAGACGTGCTCATCCTGTTTGCGACCACGCATGGCGATCCGGTTGCCGGCTTGGCATATCGCGACGGCGACAACGGCATGGGCATGATCGCGCCAAAGCGGCTCGCGGCGTTACTCGACGGGCTTGGATTCGAGCGGCGGATGATCCTGCTATCGGCCTGTTTCGCCGGGATATTCATCCCCAATCTGACAAACGAAAACAGCGTGATCGTGACCGCTGCTTCCTCCCAGCGAACTTCATTCGGCTGCGAGCCGGGTAACGACTGGACGTTCTTTGGCGATGCGCTGATCAACAACGCCTTGCGTAAGAACCAGCCGTTCGAGAAGGCCACCGACGAGGCCGTTACCCTTATCAGCAAATGGGAAACCGACCTCAAGCTTGTTCCATCACGACCACAGGTGTTTGTCGGCGAAAAGGTCAATCTGTGGTTGACGCCGCTTGAGAGCAAAATGCCGAAAGTTGAGACCGCGAAAGTCGGACGGTCCGCCGTCGGGGGCGGTTAGTTCCGGTCTGCATCCGGGTCGACATGCAACCAGTCGGCATGGCGCGGTGCTTTCTTGGTCTCGCTCCATTCATCCAGCATCAACGGCGCGACCCGCTTTAGTTCGGCGTGCTGATCGGGTGTGCCGATATTGCAGGCAAGCTCAAGCCTGTGCCCATTGGGATCGAAGAAGTAAATCGAACGGAAAATGCCGTGGAACGTTGGTCCGATAACCGAAATACCCTGCGCCTCGATATGCGCCTTTGCCGCTGTTAGCGATTCCATGTCGGGCACCTCGAACGCGATATGCTGCACCCATGCCGGCGTATTTGCATCGCGACCCATTTCGGGCTGATTGGGAAGTTCGAAAAAAGCGATGACATTTCCGCCGCCAGCGTCGAGAAAAATGTGCATGTAGGGGTCATATTCGCCGGTGGAAGGCACATGATCTTCCGAAAATGCCGACAGATATTCCATCCCGAGCACCCGGTTATAGAATTCCACGGTCTGCTTAGCATCGCGGCAGCGATAAGCAACATGGTGAATTTTCGACAGCGAAAATGGTGCGTTCATTGTGCTGGCTCCACTTCTAACACGCCGCGCTCGATCTGGTCGCGTTCGATGCTTTCAAACAATGCCTTGAAATTACCCTCTCCGAAGCCTTCATCGCCCCGGCGCTGGATGAATTCGAAAAACACCGGGCCGATCTGCGGTTGAGCAAAGATTTGCAGGAGGAGGCGCGGTTGGCCATTTTCCGTAGTGCCGTCGAGTAGTATCCCGCGCGCCTTCAACTCGTTTGCAGGCTCACCATGCCCCGGTAATCGCTCTTCAAGCATCTGATAGTATGTTTCAGGTGGCGCAGTCATAAACGGCACACCGAGTGCTTTTAGATTGTCCCAGCACCCGAGCAAATCGTCACAGATCAGGGCGATGTGCTGAATACCCTCGCCGTTGTAAGCGCGCAGATATTCTTCGATCTGCCCGCCCCCGGCCTTGCCCTCCTCATTGAGCGGGATTCGGATTTTGCCATCAGGCGCGGTCATAGCCTTGCTCGTCAAACCGGTATATTCGCCTTTGATGTCGAAAAAGCGGATTTCGCGGAAGTTGAATATGCGCTCGTACCAATTCGCCCAATGCGCCATACGCCCGCCGTAAACATTGTGAGTCAAGTGATCGATTTTCTGGAAACCAGCGCCAACTGGGTTCCGATCAACGCCGGGCAAATAAACAAAGTCAATGTCGTAGATCGACAGCGCGTTTGGATTATCAAGCGTCGCGTAGCGGTCGACCAGATAGATGAATGCGCCGCCGATGCCTTTGATCGCGGGGATTCTGAGTTCCATCACACCTGTCTTGCTTTCGACGGGTTCAGCGCCACGCGCTAGAGCTTCGGCGTAAGCGCTGGCGGCGTCTTTTACGCGAAACGCCATGCCACAAGCGGACGGGCCGTGTTCAGCGGTGAAGAAGGCGGCGGGGCTGCGTGGTTCATAATTGGCGATCAAATTGATCTCGCCTTGCCGCCATAAATCAACGTCCTTTGAACGGTGCGAAGCGACATGGGTGAAGCCCATCGTAGCAAAAACAGGTTCGAGCAGGCCTCTTTCGGGAGCGGAAAATTCGACGAACTCAAAACCGTCGAGACCAAGAGGATTTTCAAACAGGTCGGTCATGAAAGGCTTCCCACTTTTGACACTTTTTACGCGAAATCAGGATTCGCTCCCATGTAGTATCAAATGAAACCAGTTTTGCCAAGCGACCTAATTTCGCTTTGGCGTAATTGCAGCACCGGTCGGAACATTAGTAGAACATTTGAAAAAGTCAAGAATGGTATAACTGCCGTTATTCACCGTGGGAATAGACTGCTCATCCGAGCTCGGCCACCCTCGCCCTCAGCTTCGTCAGCATCGCTTCGAGCGCCCGTGCTTCTTCGCTGGCGAACAGCTCCGCCTCGACCGAGAGCGCCATCGGCACAATCTGTTCGTACAACTCGCGTCCAGTAGCGGTCAGCGCCAGATGGTGCGAACGGCCGTCGGCGGCATTCGGCGCACGACCGATCAGCCCGCGATCTTCGAGCGCTTTCGATGCACGGTTGACGGTCACCTTGTCCATTGCGGTTGCCTCCACCAGCTCGCGTTGCGTTGCCGAAGCGACCTCACCCAGCACCGCCATCAAGCGCCATTCGGGAATCTTGAGCGCGAACCGCCCGCGATAGGCGCGCGCGATCAGGTCGCTTACCGCGTTCGAAGTAATCGACAGCTGGTAGGGCAGGAATTCGGCGAGGGTCAGTTTGGAGCGAGACATCACACCTGCTTAGCCGCCAACGAAACGAATGCCAAACCAGATGGTGCGCGGAGTTGCACGCTCCACGATGCCGCTCCCCGAGATTGCCGCTTCGACGCGCGTATCGAACAGGTTTTCGCCGCGAAGCGTAACGCTGAAATTGTCAGTCACAGCGTAAGAAAGGGTGCCGTCGAGCGTCAGCGCATCATCCAGTCGCTGGCGGTTGAGGTCATCCTCGAACTGCCCGCCGACATAACGCAAGCTTGCCGCAGCATCAAAAGCCGAGCCGTCATATTCGACCGCAACATTGCCAAAATGCTTCGGCACCTGTGCAGGCCGCAAGCTATCGAGCGCCATCGCCAGTCCATTATCGCTCACCTGAGCGTCGACATAGGCATAGCCAGCGCGCAACGTAAATGGCTCCAAATCGAGGCTAGCGTCCAACTCCACGCCCTTGCTATCAATCGCACCCAGATTTTCGCGCCGCCGGTACGCGCCGCCCGCCGCCACAAAACCGACGCCAGGGAAATTGCCCGGCCCCGCGCCTTGAGTGACATTGGCAATCGCATTCTCGAGCCGGTTGACGAATGCGGTTGCCGACACGGTTAGGCCGGAGCTGTCATATTCAACGCCAAGCTCTGCGCCCTTCAGGCGTTCGGGCGAGAGCAGTTCATTGGCGGCAATCGCGTCAGCGCCAACGCGAAACGGGCGGTACAACTCGTTAAGCGTCGGCAAGCGCCAGCCGAGATATGCCGCACCGCGCAATTTCACAGCGTCGGTTGCCACAAAGGCAAACCCCGCCCTGCCCGTTCCTTCCCAACCCGACCGGTCGGCGAACACATCATCGGAACGCACCGTGCCGCCGATATTCACTTCCTTGCGAAAGCCATTGGCGATGCTCCAGTAGTCGGCCCGCCCGCCAGCGGTAAGCGTGAGCGCATCGACCGGCTTGAAACTCGCCTCGGCAAACCCGCCCAGCGTGTCGGTCTGTCCTCCGGCAATACGGTTTCGCCCCGGAACGATGCCGGTGAAGAAGAAATTCTCCTTCGTCTCTCCAACAGTCCGACGCCAGTCGCCGCCGATGCGAAGCTCAGCCTTGTCGCCGACTGGCGGCCGTACTTCAAACCGCGCTCCAAGCCCGGTCGAAGGCACCGAATATTGATCGAGCGTCAGCCCAACCGAATTGCGGTTCGCGGCGACCGCGCCAAAGCGGTTAGCAAAATCGCGGATTTGGAAATAGCCAAGCGCACTCCACTGCCAGCCGTCGCCGCGATTGACCAAGCGAAGGCTGGCATCGACACCGCTATTCTGATTATCGGAGAATTCGAACCCACGTTCGCGTTCGTCGGAAAAGGCGCGCAAGTTTGCTTGCAATTCGGTGCTGGCAAACAGAGGCGCAACGGCGCGTATTGCAATGCCCATCTGCTCGTACGGCGCTTTTCGATCGACGGTGCCGCGCTGGCTTTTGATGATCGGAATGAAGCCATCGCCGCGTGCAAAGCTGCCAGATAGCGATACGCTGCCGCCGCCCAGCGTGCGCAATACCGAGGCATTCGCATCCACACTATTGCGGCTGCCATAAGCGACGCCTGCGCTGGTTTCATCGACATTTTGTTTGCTATCGAGTTCGATTACGCCGGCCAGCGCGCCAGATCCGTACGCCACCTGCCCTGCCCCACGGCGGACTCGAATGCTGGCCAAATTGAGCGCGTCATAGCCCGGTAGGCTGATCCAGCCGCCAAACGGATCGGCTTGTGGCACATCATCAAGTATCAGCACCGCCCGTGACGATGCGTTGCCGCCCAGCCCACGAAGTGTGACACCCTGACTCGTCGGGTTTGCCGAACGCGCGTCAGAACGTCGGAATTGCTGAAGGCCGGCCACTGACAGCAGGTCGGTTTCAAGCCGCGCCGATGTCGGGGTAACTCTGACCACCGCCTCGGTTTCCTCGCCGAGTGATACAGGTAAGCTGCCGATTACGGTAATTGTGCAGTCGGCCACATTGGGGTCAGCAGCAGATTCATCCGAACATACTTCTCGCAAGCCCGCCTGTCCCCAGACAGGCGTCGTCAACGCTAATAGCGGCAGGTAGAGCAAAGATGCAAATCTCATACGCCGGGGTTCACCGCATCCGGATGCGCGGCCTTGAACGCAGGCATTTCAGTCAACGCCGCGTCGATCCGCACGAGCTTCGGAAACGCTTCCAACGGCGTATCAAACCGCCGCGCATTCGCCATTTGCGGGACAAGGCACACATCTGCCAGATCGGGCAAATCGCTACCGAACAGTCCGTCTTCGGGGGCCATCGCCTCCAACGCGGCAAAGCCCTCGATGATCCAGTGGCGGTACCAGTCGTCGATAGCCGCCTGATCCTGACCAAGGACGTCTTTCAAATATTTCAGTATCCGCAAATTATTGACCGGATGAATGTCGGCTGCGATTATCATCGCCTGCGCCAGCGTTTTGGCACGCATAGCCGGATCGGCTGGCACCAACTTCGGATCATGATAATTGGCATCGAGATAGTCGATAATCGCCAGACTCTGCGTCAGGTCATGCCCGTCGATATGGAGCATCGGCACGAAGCCCTGCGGATTGCGCGCGACATATTCAGGGGCATTGTGATCGCCTGCGAGTAGGCTGGTGGGAACAGACGTGTATTCCACGCCTTTAAGGTTCAACACAATGCGGACACGGTAACTGGCGGATGACCGCCAATAATCGTAAAGGATGATTTCGTTCATGTGAGTGGGACTAAGACCAAATCTATTGCGCCGCAACCAGCCAGCGGTAATGTCCGAAAATTCTTTCAAGGAGAGCCCATGTCCGCCCGTCTGAAATTGATCGCCTTTGGCATTGCCTTGACATTGGCAACCCCTTCGCATGCAGCCGCGCCCGTGACCGGCAAATGGATCACCCAAAGCAAGGATGGCGTTGTCGAGATTTACCAGTGCGGCGCGACGATCTGCGGCAAACTCGCGAAGTTTCTTGTCATGCCGCCTGCTGGCGCTGGTGCAAAAGACATCAATAACCCGAACAAGGCGCTTCGCAGCCGGACGATATTGGGCATGAACATCCTCACCGGATTCACCGAAGCTGGCAATGAATGGAAAGGACAGATTTACGACCCGAAATCAGGCAAAACCTATCGCTCGGTGGTCTACAAGGGCAAGTCGGGCAATCTTGTGGTAAAGGGTTGTATCGGCCCGTTTTGTCAGTCGCAAAGCTGGACGGCGGTTCGGTAATTAACACCTACGCTTAATTTTGTCATTCCCGCGAACGCGGGAATCCATGGTCTGGTCTGTTGGTTTGTATCAACAGCTTATGACACTCGGTTAGGGTGAGCCATGGATCCCCGCGTTCGCGAGGATGACAAAGGAGGTTACTTAGGCGCGCAGTTTCCAGCCGGAGCGAAGCAACAAATAGCAAACTGTGCCGAGCACCACGTTGATACTTAGCAAAAGCCATGCACCGAATTCGACCGGGCTGTCGGCAGTGCCGATAAAGCCGTAGCGGAAGCCTGAAATTGCGTAGAAGAACGGGTTGGCATGGCTGACCATCTGAAACGCAGGGGCAAGCTTGTCGACCGAATAAAATGTTCCTGACAGCAATGCGGCCGGGGCAACGATGAAGTTGCCGATGGCCGCAGCATGATCGAATTTTTCGGCCCAGATCGACGTCAGCACCCCGATCAGCGCCAGCATGATCGACCCCATCAGTCCGAACCAGATCACTGCCCACATATGCACTGGAGTCACGTTAACCCCCGGCCAAAACACCATCGCCAGCCAGATCGCGCCGCCGACCAATATAGCTCGAGTGACCGATGCTCCGGTCAGCGCCGCCAACACTTCGGCGTTCGACAGCGGCGGCATCAGGTAATCGACAATCGTCCCCTGGATTTTTCCGACCAAAAGCGAAAAGCTCGAATTGGCAAATGCGTTCTGCATCATTCCCATGATAATCAGCCCCGGCGCAATGAAATCGGCGAATGACGCGCCGAGCACGGTCGGTTTAACGGTGCCAAGCGCAACAGTGAAAATAATCAGGTAAAGCAATGTCGTCAGCGCTGGCGCCCACACGGTCTGCAACTGCACTTTGAAAAAGCGCCGCACTTCCTTCATGTAAAGCGTTTGCAGGCCAATCCAGTTGACGTTGCGAATGACGTAGCTGCCTTGCCGCAGTTGAACCTGCCCGCTCAAATCCCTATCTGGGCTCTGTTGTCGTTCGGCGGATGTTTTATGGTGGATACTCATCGCGCAATCGACTATCGGCTTGCAGCTTCGACCGCAAGGCGCAATCGCGCCGGGGCAACATCTGCGGTCGGCGTAATGATCTAATAGAATATCGGAGCGAATATGTCCTGGACTGACCAGCGGATCGACCAATTGAAGACGCTTTGGGAAAAGGGTCTGACCGCGAGCCAGATCGCCGAAGAACTGGGCGGCGTTAGCCGGAACGCAGTTATCGGCAAGGCGCATCGGCTTGGCCTGAAATCGCGTCCGTCGCCGGTTAAAGCGAATGAGCCAGAGAAAAAGACTGGTTTGAAAAAGTCGCCTGCGCCAGCGGCAGCGGCGCCTCAACCGATGAAGCCGCGTGTTGCCGCACCCGCCCCTCCTCCACCGCGCGCAATGGAAAGCTCAGCCGCGACGGTAGAGGCTCAGGCCGAACGAGCGACCACCGCGATGCCGCGCATTGTTTCAATCGGGCCCGGCGGCTTCATGCGCCAGGGTCCGGGCGACCAACAAGCACCGATCCCGCCCGCCCCGCCGCGTCGTTTGGTTCCCGCCAAGCCTAGCCCGGAAATGGCGACCAAGACCTCGCTGCTCGACCTGAACGAGCGCGTCTGCCGCTGGCCGATGGGCCACCCGGGCGAAGCCGACTTCCATTTCTGCGGTGTCCCAGTGAACCCGAGCTTCCCGTATTGCGTCGAACATTGCGGCCGTGCGTATCAGGCGCAATTGCCACGCGGCGTTCGTCGTCCTCCGCCGCCAATGCCATTTGGCGGGCCGCGCGTTCGTTAAGACATTATATCGTTCAGAATGTTTGAAACGGGCCGGCAACTCCGGCCCGTTTCGATTTCTCACTTGGCCGCAATGGCTTCGACCAGACCCGGCGAAAATTCTGCGCCCTGTGGCACTTTTGCTGTCGATTGGCGCACCGTGTCACCAATCGGCTCGGAGCGCCCGCCAAGGCATTTGGACAGGAAGCCTTCAGTTACCGCGTTGAAGGCGATGTTATTCGCAGGCTTTGCAAAGCCATGGCCTTCGTCGGGGAAAAGGACGTAGGTCACTGGAATGTTCTTGGCTTTCATAGCGGATACAATCTGGTCCGACTCGGCCTGATTAACTCGTGGGTCGTTCGCACCCTGCCCAATGAGCAGCGGACGAACTATCTTATCCGCGAAATAGAGCGGCGAGCGTTCTTTGAGTAACGCGAGGCCTTCGGGTGTGTTCGGGTTGCCCATACGTTGATGGAACTGGCTGACGACAGGCGCCCAATAAGGCGGGATTGTTTTTAGCAAGGTTTCCAGGTTCGACGGGCCGACGATATCCACGCCGCAGGCATAAACCTCAGGCGTGTAGGTGAGGCCCGCAAGCGTCGCGTAGCCGCCATAGCTGCCGCCCATGATTGCGACCTTATCTTTTTGCGCAACGCCGTTGGACACCGCCCAAGCGACGGCATCGGTCAGGTCGTCCTGCATCTTGCGGCCCCACTCGAGATCGCCTGCCGAGATAAAGCTCTTGCCGAAACCTGTCGATCCACGGAAATTGACCGATAGTACCGCGTAGCCCCGGTTCGCCATCCACTGGTGATAGGGGTTGAAGCCATAGCCGTCGCGCGCCCATGGACCGCCGTGAACGAAGAGCACCATTGGCACCGCCTTGTCGGCTTTGCCGTCGCCATTGGCATCGGCGGATTTCGGCAGAGTCAGGTAGCTTGGAAGCGTCAGCCCATCGCGCGATTTGATCTCGACTGGATGCAACGGCACCAATGGCGCGCCCACTAGTTCGGGGCGGCCGATATAAAGTTGCTTCAGGTCTTTGGTCTTGCGGTCGAACTGGTAAACCACCGAAGGTGCGGTCACTGGGTCATTCCAGATCAGCCATCGATCATCGGCGTCAGTGCGCGACTGAAGCCCGAAATCGCCCTCGAGCTTGCCATCGAGCAGCTTCCAGTCGTCTGCAATATCCTTGTCGAGAATAGTCCATTCGTTCGTGAGATAATTGGCGCTAAAACCTTCAACGACACCGGTTTTGGGATCGCGCAGTGTGCCGCCGATATTGGCCTTTGCATTTTCTGCAATCATGCTGCGCTTGCCCGATTTCATGTCCTGCGCAAACAGGGCAGCGGTATCGCGGTTGCGGCTGTCAATCCAGTAAAGCGTCGAACCGTCATCGGTAAAACCAGCAGGCGAAGTCGTCAGCGAGTCTTCGAGACCGGTCGAGGCGAAAGGCTTTTCCTCGACCTTGCCGTCGACGATGTTAAAATAGTCCTGCCCACCGGCTGGGTTGGCACGCAATGCCATGCGAAGCGCCAGCGTATCATCGGCAACAAAACCTGCATATGCGTCATTGCGCATAACTTCGGTGGTCTCTCCGGTTTTCAGGTTGAGCAAATGCACATCGTGATACTGCGGATTGCGGTTGTTGAGGCCGATGAGCACTTTGTCCTTCATCGCGTGGGACGCACCGACGAGAAGCACGCGGGTCTTCTCGAACGGCGTATAATTGCGCTCCTTCCCGGTTGCGACATCGACGCCGTAAAGCAGGAAATTCTCGTCCCCGCCCTTGTCCTGAATGTAGAGGACCATTGACGAATCACCTGACCAGCTGAAATTCCGGATCGGACGGTCCTTCGCCATCGTCACGGCCTTTGCCTTTGTCATATCGCCAGCAGGTGCAACGAAGACGTTCATCACGCCGTCGAGTGGCGCGCGCCAGCCGATCAACTTGCCATCGGGGCTAAGTGCAGCGCCAGATTTCTGCGGATTGCCGAACAGTTTTGCGCGCTCGATTAGCGGCACCTCGTCATTTTGCGCGACGGCCTGAGTTACGGGAATGACGGTCAGGGCGAACGACAGGGTCGCAGCCGAGGCCAAAAGCAATGATTTCATTGGGGATCCTCCTTTGGTGTATTAACCCATTGATACGCTGCGCTACAAAATCGTCAATCCCGAAATCAGGGGCCGAAAACCGGGGATAAAGCAAAGCGATGCTTGCGCCGGTGACTCCCGGCGCTTTATAGCACCGCGATGAATGACGATCTGTTCGGGGGGAGCGCGGCTGCTACGGCTGCGTCCAATGATTATACCGCCTCGGCAATCGAGGTGCTTGAGGGGCTTGAACCCGTCCGCCGTCGGCCGGGCATGTATATCGGCGGCATCGACGAACGCGCGTTGCACCATTTGGCTTCGGAAGTTCTCGATAACTCGATGGATGAGGCCGTTGCGGGGCATGCCAACCGGATCGAGGTTTATTTGGGCGCGGGAAACCGGCTGACGATTAGCGATAACGGTCGAGGCATTCCGGTCGATCCGCATCCGAAGTTCCCGGACAAGTCGGCGCTCGAGGTCATCATGACTACGCTGCATTCGGGCGGCAAGTTTTCGGACAAGGCTTATGCGACCAGCGGCGGTCTGCACGGCGTCGGTGTGTCGGTGGTCAATGCGCTTTCGGACGACACCGTGGTCGAAGTCGCGCGTAACAAGCAGCTTTACCGCCAGCGCTTTTCCCAAGGTTTGGCACTCGGCGCGATGGAGGAGCTTGGGCCGACTCAAAACCGGCGCGGGACGACGATTGCGTTTACCCCCGATGTCGAGATTTTCGGGCCTGATGCAAAATTCAAACCGGCGCGGCTGTTCCGGCTCGCGCGGTCCAAGGCGTATTTGTACGCTGGCGTGGAAATCCGCTGGCGCTGCGACGCCGAGCTTGCGACCGAAGAAATCCCGGCAGAGGCGGTGTTCCAATTCCCCGGCGGGCTGTCCGACCATCTGCGCGAGCAATTGGGGGAACGCGCTTGTGCCACGACAGACTTCTTTGCCGGCACGCAGGATTTCCCCGACCGGCAGGGTCGAGTCGAATGGGCGATTTCATGGCCGCTATATTCGGACGGCTCCTATAGCTGGTATTGCAACACGATCCCGACTCCCGACGGCGGCACGCATGAGGCTGGCGTTCGTGCCGCATTGACCAAGGGGCTTCGTGCGTTCGGCGAACTGATCGGCCAGAAAAAGGCTGCGCAAATTTCAGCGGAGGACATTTTTAACGAAGCCGAATTGATGCTTTCGGTCTTCATCCGCGAACCACAATTTCAGAGCCAGACCAAGGACCGCCTGACCAGTCCCGAAGCAACACGCCTCGTCGAGAACGCTGTGCGCGACCATTTCGACCATTTCCTCGCCGACAATATGGAGCGCGGCAAGGCGCTGATGGGCTTCATCTTGGAGAAGGTAGACGACCGCCTCCGCCGTAAAGCCGAGCGCGAGGTCAAGCGCAAAACTGCGACATCAGGCCGCAAGGTCCGCCTTCCCGGCAAGACACCGATTGCTCGTCCGACGATCCGGCTGGCACAGAATTGTTCATCGTCGAGGGCGACAGTGCGGGCGGCAGCGCCAAGCAGGCGCGTGACCGAAAGAAACAGGCGATACTACCGATCCGGGGTAAAATCCTCAACGTCGCATCGGCCACGCTTGAGAAAATTCGAGCCAACAGCGAAATCGCCGACCTTCAACTGGCGCTTGGCTGCGGCATTCGAAAGGACTGCAACCCCGACAATCTGCGCTATGAACGCATCATCATCATGACCGACGCCGATGTCGACGGCGCGCATATTGCAACCTTGCTGATGACCTATTTCTTTCAGGAAATGCCCGAGATCGTCCGCGCCGGTCATCTGTTTTTGGCGCGCCCTCCGCTGTATCGCCTGACTCACGGCAGCCAGAGCGTTTACGCCGCCGACGATGCGCACCGTACTGAATTGGAGGCGACCGTGTTCAAGGGCAAAAAGATCGACGTCGGCCGCTTCAAAGGCCTCGGCGAGATGAACCCCGGCCAGTTGCGCGAAACGACGATGGACCCGGCGACGCGCTCGCTGATCCGCATCACGCTTCCGCACGAATATGAACGCCGCGCGGTGGTGACCGACCTCGTTGACCGGCTGATGGGCAAAAATCCCGAGCACCGGTTTAACTTCATTCAAGCCAATGCGGCGCAATTGGACGAGCAAGCGATTGATGCCTGACAAAAGGAGATCGTGAAATGAAGCGGCTGCTTGCAAGTTTCATCGCCTTAGCGCTCCCGGCGATACCGTCGGCGCAGGCTGAGACAGTCGTCGCCACCAGTATTGGGCCGACCCATTTTATCGATTTGCGCATCGAGCAATTGCCTTCGGTCCTTGCTGGGACGCGCGACTTTGCCGACTATTTCGCGCCGTCATTCCTTGCAGCATTCCCCGTCGCGCAAATAGCCGCGTTGTCTTCGCAACTTGTTGTGCAACATGGCAAACCACTCAGGGTCGCCAGTGTCGAGCCAAAAGGCGCAAACAGCGCGTCGATAAGGATCGAGTTCGAACGTGCGTTTGTGGCCGCCGATATCACGGTTGAACCCACAGTGGCGGGTAAAGCGAGCAAGGTAGTTGGGCTGCTACTCAAAGGTGTCGAAATGAAAGGCGACAACCCTGCAAAGATCGACGCCGACTTCAGAGCATTGCCCGGTCGCGCAGGTTACCTAGTGCAAAGACTTGACGGTACCCGGTCAAGCGAACTGAACGCAGCCAACCAATATGCAATCGGCTCGACGTTCAAGCTTTACGTCCTCGCCGAACTGGCGACCCAGATCGAAGCAGGGCGGCGCAAATGGTCCGACGTCGTGCCGCTCGATGCGCGTGCGTTTTCGTCAAGCGCAACGCAGGGCTGGCCGCGCGGGACGCCGGTGACGCTACAAACCTTGGCAACTTGGATGATCTCGGTCAGCGACAATGCCGCCACCGACGAGCTTATCCGCGTGCTCGGCCGCGATGCCGTCGAGCAAAAACTGGCAACCATCGGACATAGCGCGCCAGACAAGGCGCTGCCCTTGCTAACGACGGTTGAGGTATTTGCGCTGAAAAGCAATCCTGCACTCCGCGCAAGATTTGAAAAAGCGACCGAGGCACAGCAGCGCGATATACTGGATAAAGAGGCCGCCGCTTTGGGTTATGACCGCATCGACCTATCGCAACTCGGTTCGGGTCCGGTGGCAATCAACAGCATCGAATGGTTCGCCTCGCCTGCCGACATCGCGCTCCTGATGAATCACCTACGCCGCATCGACAGCAAAACTGCACTCGACATCTTGGCAGTCAACAAAGGCATTGCGCCGGCGGCTGCAGCGAAATGGAAATATCTCGGTTACAAAGGTGGCTCGGAACCCGGCGTAATCTCCATGAGCTTCCTTGCGCAGTCTAAGGTGGGCGAATGGTATGCCATATCCGGAAGCTGGAACAATTCGGCGGCTGAGGTCAATAAAGACGCGTTTGCGGCACTAATGGGACGGTTGGTTGATAGTGTTGCCCATTAGGCCGTCAAAGCCTCGACCAGCGCCTTGACCTTCTTCTGCCGCCACTGCGGCAATGGCGCGACCAGCCAGTAAGCGAGATCGCTCTCTTTCGCATTATCCAGCGCCCGCACGCGTCCAGAAGCTAGATCGGCTTCGGCCAGCAGATGCGGGACATTGGCACGACCCAGACCGGTGGCTGCTGCATCAATGGCTAACCCGGCGTCGGCCAAGCGCAACGCTGGCATTCCGTCAGCAACGGGACAATGCGGCCACGATATCGGCGTATCGGTTCCGCCCTCGGGTGCGCCCACGGTTACGAACGCTCCTTCCGCCAAGCGCACGCCTTCATGCTCGCCGGGACCCTCGGTCAGGCGGATCGCGAGGTCCAGATTGGCTTCGGTAAAGTCGATATCGTCGTCTGCCGCAATCAACGTAAAGCGCGTATCAGGGTTACCCTGCCCAAATTTCGCCAGCCGGGCCGCCAGCCATTTCGCAGTGAAATCGCGCGGGGCGGCGATGGTCAGCGAATTCGACGACTGCCCCGCCTGCATCGCGCGGACGGCATCTTCGAACATTAAAAACCCCTGACGAAGCGCGTCAAGGCCCGCCGCGCCTTCGCCCGTCAGTTCAAGCCCTTTGGGTGTCCGCCGAAACAGCACGACCCCTAGCATATCCTCAAGCGCTCGAATTTGCTGGCCGACAGCGGCGGGGGTAACCGCCAGCTCATCCGCCGCCTTGGTAAAACTCAGATGTCGCGCTGCTGCATCGAGCACGCGCAGCCCGTTGAGGGGGAGATGCGTGCGCTTCATCGCGCTGTCGCTGGCGCGACCAACTTAAACCGCGGAATATCGGCCAAAAACGTGCTGCCGTCTTCGCGCAGGAAGCGGTAATGCCCTTCCATCATCCCGCTTGGGGTAGTCAGCGGGCAGCCCGAGACATAATCATGGCTGCCGCCGGGGTAGAGCAAGGGCTGCTCTCCAACAACGCCGTCGCCGTCGACATGATTCAACATGCCGCGCCCATCGGTAATCCGCCAGTGTCGCGTTAGCAACTGCACCGGCGCTTCGCCGTGGTTTTCGATCCGGATATGATATGACCAGAACCAGCGGTCCTGATCGGCCGATGATTGTTCAGGCAGGAAGTTGGGCGCAACGCGGACGGTAACCCCGTGGCTGGTTGCGCTGGCGGTGAAGAATGCGTCGAGGATCATAATCCGACCACTTTAAGCGCAGAATCGAGATCGTCGATCAAATCCGCTGGATCTTCGAGCCCGACATTGATCCGGATTAGTCCCTCAGTCACCCCCATCGCCTCGCGGCCCTCCGGCCCCATGCCGTGATGCGTGGAGGACGCCGGGTGGCACATCAGGCTGCGCGCGTCGCCGATGTTGTTGGAGATGTCGATCAGTTGGAGCGCGTTAAGCAGACCGTGCGCCTGCTTGCGCCCACCATCGAGTTCGAACGAGAAGATTGGCCCACACGCCTTCATTTGCGCCATCGCCAGATTGTGCTGCGGATGGCTGGCAAGACCCGGATGTAGCATCACGGGAACTCGTTTCTCTAGAAACTTTCCGACCGCCAGCGCATTTTCCGACTGCCGCATCGCGCGCAGTTCGAGCGTTTCAAGACCTTTGTGAACCACCCAGGCGTTGAATGGCGAGAGGTTAGGTCCGGTGTTGCGCTGGAACGGCAACAGATGCTCGTCGATCCATTGTTGCGACGCACAGACCGCACCTGCGAGTACGCGACCCTGCCCGTCCATCAGCTTGGTCGCGCTATAGGCAACGACGTCCGCGCCGAAATCCATCGGGCGTTGAAGCACACTGGTGGCGAACGCGTTATCAACTACCGTAGTAATCCCGTGCTGCTTCGCCAGCCCGCAGACATAAGCCATATCGACAATATCCATCGTCGGATTGGCCGGTGTTTCGAAGAAGAACACCTTCGTATTGGGCTGAATCGCCGCCGCCCATTCGTCATTATTGCGGCTGTCGATTGTCGTCGTGCTGATCCCCCAGCGCGGCAGCAATTCGTCGGTCAGCCAGCGGCACGAACCGAACGCCGCACGCGCCGCAACGACATGGTCGCCCTGGCGAAGCTGGCAGAGCAAAGCGGTCGTCATCGCCGCCATTCCGGTCGCCTGAGCGCGGCAGGCCTCGGCGCCCTCCATCAGCGCGATGCGCTCTTCGAGCATCTGCACCGTCGGGTTTTGCAGCCGCGAATAGGTCATGCCTTCGGCCTCGCCCGCAAAGCGCGCCGCTACCGTTTCAGCATCGTCGTAAGTGAAGCCAGAGGAGAGAAACAACGCCTCCGAAGTCTCGCCATGCTCGCTACGCCAAGTGCCACCGCGCACCGCTTGTGTTGCGGGCTGCCATTTACTGGTAATTTCGCGATTCTGGCCGGTGGTTTTCTTCATGGAAGTGCTTTGCCTCGGGGTGTCGAACCGGTCAACCGCCAACATACTAAGTTGATTCTGCTATGCTTATCTGCTACGGCGATACAGAAAGGTAAGGACGATGCGTAATTTGAATATCAAAAGCGATGAAGCGTACAATCTTGCGCATTTCGTTGCCAAGCGCTCCGGCAAGTCCGTGACGGCCACCATCACCGACCTTCTTAAACGCGAAAAGCTGGCGTTAACCAAGGACGAGTTGATCGAAAAGTGGACAAGGATCGGCAAAGAAAACCGCGCGCGGCTCGATCCTGCCTATTTTGCCGAAGATCATGATGCCGAGATATATGACGAATGGGGATTGCCAAAATGATCGTCGATAGTTCGGCTATCATTGCGGTGCTGGACCATGAAGAAGGATGGGAAAGCTTCTACGATATAATGGCTTCTGGTATTCAGCCTTTGCGAATGTCCGTTGCGACCCAGCTTGAGGCAACCATTGTGATTTCCCGATCAAAGGATTCGCTGCATCGGAGGCAACTTGACGATTTGATCGCCGACTTTCAGGTCGAAATCTTGCCCGTTACTCTGCAGCAGGGAGAAATCGCCCGGGCTGCCCACCTGACCTTCGGCAAGGGAAGCGGCCATCCTGCCAAACTCAATTTCGGAGATTGCTTCTCTTACGCTCTGGCAAAGGATCGCGACGAGCCACTACTTTTCAAGGGCGATGATTTCGCACAAACCGACATCGTTTCTGCTTTGTCATAAAACCGCCAGAACGGCGTCGCCCATTTCGGTTGTGGACATTTTACCGCCAAGGTCGGGCGAGCGAGCGCCGCCAGCAAGAGCTTTGGCCACGGCTGCCTCAATCCGGTCAGCAACATCAGGCAAGCCAAGCGAGTAACGCAACATCATCCCAGCGGAGAGAATCGTCGCCAGCGGGTTGGCCTTTCCCTGCCCTGCGATATCCGGCGCGCTGCCGTGGATCGGTTCGTAGAGGCCCTTTTGATTGGCGTCGAGCGAGGCGCTGGGCAGCATTCCAATCGAACCCACGCACATGCTCGCTTGGTCGGATAATATGTCGCCGAACAGGTTCCCGGTGACGATCACGTCAAACTGGCCCGGGTTACGAACCAACTGCATCGCGCAGTTATCGACATACATATGGCTAAGCTCGACTTGCGGATATTCGGCATGGGTTTCGATCACAACGTCGCGCCAGAGTTGCGAGGTTTCGAGGACATTGGCCTTGTCGACCGAGCACAATTTCTTGCCACGCGCCATCGCGGTTTCAAAACCGACGCGTGCGATGCGGCGCACTTCGTGCTCGTTGTAGGACATTATGTCATAGCCCTCGCGCTTGCCGTCGGCGGTGGTGCGCATTCCTTTTTCGCCGAAATAGACGTCGCCATTCAGTTCGCGGACGATGACCATGTCGATTTTCGAAGCGACTTCGGGGCGGAGTGCGCTGGCATCGGCCAGTTCGGGGAATAACGTGGCAGGACGCAGATTGGCAAAGAGCGCCAGTTCTTTACGGAGCCCGAGGATGGCCTGCTCGGGCCGCAAATGCCGTTCGAGATTATCGCAGTCAGGGTCACCCACAGCACCGAACAATATCGCATCCGCTCGTTTGGCCAATTCGAGTGTGGCTGGCGGCAACGGATGGCCGGTTGCCTTATACGCCGCGCCACCGACGAGAGCTTCCTCGAAAGTCAGCCCGTCAATCGCCGGCGCGTCGAGCACGCGGCGAGCCTCGGCAATGACTTCGGGGCCAATTCCGTCTCCGGGTAACAAAGCGATTAACATAGACACTCCTTTGAGAAGCCGCCAATGCCGCGCCACGCTACCTTATGCAACCGCCCTTTTCAGCCGATCCACCAGCCGCTCGCGCGCAGCCATGACATCTGCACGGCGTTCGCCAAGCACATGCGCGACCAGCCGTTCGCGGTTCTGGGCCATCATTGCTACCGGAGCGCCGCTGGCTTCGACCTCCTCGGCATAGCCAAGCTCGGCCAAGAGCAGCGTCTCATACCGGGCCACCGCCCCCGCCCACACCCGCGCCGCCGGAGCGAGTTCGATTGCCGACAACACCCCGTCAAGCGCACTGTGCAGTAGCGGATAGGGATAAGCCTCGGGCAAAGTCGCAGCGGTCAGCGCGGTTACCCAATCAATCGCCGCTATCGCCAGCGGCTCGGACAGCAGATGCGCTCGACTGTGAAGCGGCTCGGCGACCAGCGACGCCAGTTGCCCCGAAATCCGCACCCGCCATTCGCCCTTGATGACATTGCCGGGGATGAGCACCGGCCGCAAATGCCGCCCGCGCGCTCCTTGGACATAACCAGCGAGCATCCCCTGCTCGGCGGCAAAAGCGCGCACGATTGCGCCGGTCTCGCCGTGGTTGCGAACCGAGCAGACAATGGCTGAAGCGGTGGTCTGCATTAAAGCCGTTGTATGACCGCGCGCGCCGCCGCTGGATTGCGGACCTTCGCCCCGCTGATGAAGAACAGATAGACGTCGCGCCCGTCCGCCGCCCATTTCCACGCCTTGCCTGCCCACGCATCCAGGTCGGCCGCGCTGTAACCCTGCTCCAGCCCCTCCTGAGCCTTCATCACGCGAGCGTAGACAAAGTCGGCAGTATCGGCCTCAATCAGCGGGTATTCAGGGTGGTCGGCGCGAACGATAGCCATGCCCCTGCTCTGCGCCAGTTCAATAAACGCCGGATCGTCGAAACTGGCATTGCGGACATCGAGTGCGTGACGGAGTTTCCGCCCGTCCAGTTTTTCCGGGAGCAAATCCAGAAATGCGCTAAAATCATCGGCATCGAATTTCTTGGTCGGGGCAAACTGCCAGACAATCGGACCGAGCTTGTCGCCAAGTTCGTCCAGCCCCTGCCCCATATATTTCTCTATCGACGGTCCAGCCTCGGCCAGGATATTGCGGTTGGTGCAGTAACGCGAAGCCTTGGCGCTAAATTCGAAACCTGCGGGTGCAGCCGCCGCCCAAGTGGCAAAGCTTTTCCGGCTCTGCGTGCTGTAATACGTGCCGTTGATCTCAATCGCGGTCATTTGAGAAACGGCATAAGCCATCTCATCCTTCTGCCGCAGCCCGTCAGGATAAAAAACCCCGCGCCACGGCTCAAAGCTCCAGCCGCCAATACCGACGCGAATTTTACCGACTGCCATACGGGCAGTATAACCTTATGCAGCGCCCACTGCAAACAGGGTAACGCCTTCATATTTCGGCAAAGCGGGGTCGAACAGCGACTCAGGCACGAAACTCCGTTCAGCCAACTTCAATCCCTGCAAACCGGCAAGATGAAACGCACCCAGCTTCTTCTGTTTGGGCGGCGCGCCGTTGCGTTCGAGCGCAACCGCGTCGATAAACAACGCGTCATGTTTCGAATAAAGAATGTGCGGTGCCAGCGTCATTTCGACATTGTTATACGTCGCGGTGACGCATTTTTTTAGCGCGATGGCTTCGAGCAGGAGCTGATTGTCGGACATACATTCATTTTATAGTAGTGTTGACAGGACGCAACCCCTTTATTGTGCAGTGCAGCATTCTGCAATTAACGGCGTCCGAACAAGCGCCTCAAAAAGCTTGGGCGTTCTTCGGGTTCGGCGGTCATCCGCTGGCGCAAGCCGCTGCCGCTAATTTCGGCCACCGGCTCTTCGGTATTGCGCTTGATGGTGATTGCCAGCTTTGGAACCTTTGCCAGTTCAACCACTTTCGCGGTTTTGGGCACATACACGGAGCCGAGTTCCACCTGCATATTATACATTCCGACAATCACCGGAATGTTGCCGTGCAGGCCGTAACCGTCGATCAAGTCCTTGACTGCCTGATGATAGCGCACTGCGCGTAGCATCGCGGCAAGGCGGAATTCGATATAGGGCAAAGGCACGATGTCCGCAGCCAATCCCTGCGCCGCGTCGAGCGTGTGCATCTGATCACGGAAGAAATATTGGCGTTTATGGCGAAGCAAAGCAGTGTTGAGCTGGCCGAGGCCGTTGATTTCAAGATAAACTTCAACGTCCTCCGACTGGCCATACCATTCGGCATCTTCTTTCAAACTTTCGGTGAGCAATTCATCGCGTGACAGCGTCGAAAAGGCCAAATGTTCGTCCGAATAAAATGCCACCTCGACCAACGGATCGTGCGTGAGGCCTTTATCTTCGAACACCAGATCGGCCTCGTTCGACATAACGATGTGGACCGCGGTGATCGGATCGCCTTCATACTGTGCTATGGAATCGCTAATTTCTTCCCAGCCACAAATCTCGACGGCGTCTTCCGTCAGATCGCGGCACAGGTCGCCTACAGGAGTCGCTATCTCGGCCAGATCGTCAAGCAGCTTGTCCGCCGCGACATCAAGGTCGCCGGCGTGGACCAATGCCGTTATTTGCCGCAGATAATCGGACTCCGCGTCGGCGTTGAACCATGTTGTCTGCAATGGATGAGTCAAAAATTTGCCCCCCTTAAAACCAACGACCATGGTTAAAGGGGAAAGGTTTTGATTACGTAAATCGCGTTTGGTCGCCGATCAGGTTCCGCTGGATGACGCCTCTGCATGGTCGCTGATCAATTCAACCATTCGACCGACCTGCGACGGCGGGAGGTCGTGCGCCATCGCCTCGATAATCTCCAGCCGCGCGCCGGGAATATGGCGCGCGATGTCCTCGCTGCCCTGTTTGGGCAACAGCGGGTCCGAGCCACCGTGAACTACCAGCGTCGGCACTTTGATCGTCTTCAGCCGCGCCACGCGGCTACCATCGGCGATAATAGCCAGCAACTGCCGCTTGATGCCGATGGGATAATAGCCACGGTCGAACGCGCGTCCGGCCATATCGACAAATGCGGTGTCGGGCCGCGTTGGGTCAACATAGGAAATTGCCTCAAGCGTCTCGGCACCAAACGCCGCTGCTTCGTCGCGGGTGGGATTTTCCGGGCGCTTGACCATCATCCGTCGGCGCAACTCCGCGCTGGGCCCAGGCAACCCCGGCGCGCCGCTGGACGACATGATCGAGGTCATGCTCAGCACCTTTTCAGGATGGTTCGCCGCCATTAATTGAACGATCATCCCGCCCATCGACGCGCCAACTATATGCGCCTTTTCGATACCAAGCGTATCGAGCAACGCCGCGCCATCCTTGGCCATATCGGTGAGCGTATAGGCCGTCCGCACCGGCAACCCGAGCCGCGACGCAAGCAATGCCCAAACCAGACTGCCAGCAGGTGAGCCATCCATCCGCTGCGACAAGCCAACATCACGATTGTCATAATGGATGACCCGGTACCCTTTGCGGACCAGACCTTGAATCAACTCATCCGGCCAAGCAATCATCTGCGTACCGAGACCCATGACGAGCAGGATCACCGGCGCGTCGGCGGGGCCGGATTCTTCGTAATAGATGTCGATGTTGTTGGCTTGGATGTTTGGCAACTGGCTTCCTTCAATGTTTCAAAATCGAGAGTATCGGTTGAGATCGAATTTTGTCGATCAAGCTCTATCGCGTTAGAAGTATCGCAAAAATACCTGTCAGCGCTATGAGTACAAATACCGCCAGCCCGATAAAGATCGAGGGGTTGATATCGAACGTTGCACGCGCTTGTTCTTTTACTCGGTTCAATAATTCGGGCCAAGTGTAGCTGACGAAATCGCCTTGGCTCATGATGCCAATAAGTGTGCCGTTATCATCGACGACTGGAAGATGACGGAATCGATCGTTGGACATTTGCCTCAGCCAATCCAGCAAATCGTCATCGCCGCGGGCCAATTTCAGGTCGGACGTCATAATGGCGCTCAGCGGCGTCGTTTTTGGATCGAGTCCGACATTCAGTAGACGACGCATGAAGTCGCGTTCGGTTACAATGCCCAACGGCTTTTGATCTGGAGAAATCACCACAGCCGCGCCGTAGTTCTTTTCACTCATTGCCTGAATTGCCGTAAAAACGTCCTGGTCAGGGCTAAAGGTCATCACAGCCGCTTTGCGACTGAATTCGGGTCGATCTTTGATTTGCATGTTGTTGCCTCGGGAGGAGTAATATCCCCTTCGTCCTGTTTAGGCTTATGTTGCACGGCAACAAGAACAAAAGTTCGGCCAGTTACAGGCCAACTCATGATGCATGATAGAAATCATGCACCGTCTGCGCGACCGCTGCCGATACCCCCGGCGCTTTCTGTAAATCCTCAAGACTCGCGCTGCGCACGGCCCGCGCTGTGCCGAAGTGCATTAGTAGCGCTTTCTTTCGCGCTGGGCCGATGCCGGGGACTTCGTCGAGCGGGCTGGCGGTTATCGCCTTGCTCCGCTTCGCCCTGTGCGCGCCGATGGCGAAGCGGTGGGCCTCATCGCGCAGGCGTTGCAGGTAGAACAGCACCGGAGCGTTGACCGGAAGGTCGAATTCGCGGCCGTCGGGGAAGTGGAATGTCTCACGTCCCGCATGACGGTCCGGCCCCTTCGATACACCGATGAAGCAGACATCTTCGACGCCGATTTCCTCAAGCGCGGCCTTTACCGTGCTGATCTGACCTTTTCCGCCGTCGATTAACACCAGATCCGGCCAATCGCCCTTATCGCGGTCGGGGTCTTCCTCTTGCGCTCGCCCGAACCGCCGAAGCATCACCTCGCGCATCATCGCGAAGTCGTCGCCCGGCGCGGTGTCGGGGTTCTTGATGTTGAACTTGCGGTACTGGCCTTTGATGAAGCCCTCCGGCCCGGCGACCACCATTGCGCCCAATGCATTGGTGCCCTGGATATGGCTGTTGTCGTAGATTTCGATCCGACGCGGCGGCTCGGCGAGTTCGAACAGGTCGGCGACCTCGCGCAGCAATTTGCCCTGTGTGGTACTCTCGGCCAGCCGCCGGTCGAGCGCCTCTTCAGCGTTGCGCTTGGCTTGCGCGACCAACCTCACACGGTCGCCGCGTTGCGGATGCGATATCTCGATCTTGCGCTCGGCACGTTCTGACAGCGCCTGCGCCAAGAGGTCGCCCTCGGGCAATGTCCGGTCAAGCAAGATGCACTTTGCGGGCGGGACATCTTCGTAAAATTGCGCGAGGAAGCTCGTGAATACTTCTTCCTCGGGCAGATCCTGCGTGTGCGCCGGGAAGAACGAACGGTGGCCCCAGTTCTGCCCTCCGCGAATGAAAAACGCCTGGATACCCATCACGCCGTTTTTATGCGCCAGTGCGAAAATGTCGGCATCGCCAACGCCCTGCGCATTGATCGCCTGCGACCCTTGAATGAAAGTCAGCGCCTTCAGCCGGTCCCGCAACATCGCGGCGCGTTCGAAATCGAGACCTTCGGCGGCACCCTCCATTTCCTTGGCGAGCTTCGCCTGCACACCCGATGATTTGCCGTCGAGGAATGACTTCGCGTCGCCGACCAGCTCGGCATAAGCGGCATCGTCGATCCGCCCCACGCACGGTGCGGAGCAGCGTTTGATCAGATAGAGCAAACATGGCCGGTCGCGGTTGTTGAAGAATCTGTCGTTGCAGCTTCTGAGTAGGAACAGTTTTTCGAGCGCGTTCAGCGTCATGTTTACCGAACCGGCGCTGGCAAACGGGCCGTAATACTGCCCCTTATGCCGCCGCGAACCGCGATGTTTTTGGATTCGCGGAAACTTATGGTCGGAGCGAAGCAGGATGAACGGGAAGCTTTTGTCATCGCGCAGGAGCACATTGTAGGCTGGGCGGTAGCGCTTGATTAGCTGCGCCTCCAGTAACAGCGCCTCGGCTTCGCTGTTGGTGGTGACAATCGTCATCGACCGCGTCTGCGCGACCATTCGGCGGAGACGGTTGGGCAGCCGCTCGACCGCCGTGTAACTGCTCACCCGATTTTTAAGCGCGCGCGCCTTGCCGACATAGAGGATATCGCCGCGCGCGTCATGCATCCGGTAGACACCGGGCTTGGTGGGCAAGGTTTTCCAGACGTTGCGGATCGCAGCCACCCCGGCCTCAAGGTCAGGCTGTTCGGAGCCACGCACCGAATACGTCGCTTTTTCCTCGTTAAAGCGCGAGGCGGCGTTTGGCTGGTCGGGGCGGTCGGCTTTGGACATTGTGAGTGATGTAAGAAGAATGAAGCGAGAACGCTATCCCCTTCTCCCATTGGGAGAAGGATACGGAGCCTTGGCGACGAAGGAGCTGAGGCGGAGTTGGATGAGGGGGTGTGCGCTATCGGGAGGGCAGAACCCCTCACCCAGCTATGACTAGCAAACAAGTTTGCAAGTCTGCGCAACCCTCTCCCAATGGGAGAGGGGAGACTTAATTCAGCGACGAAATCGACTGGTCGATCAACGCCGCATCGGCTTGCGCATCATGATGCACAGCAATCAATTGCGCCGCAGCAGCAGCCGAAACCGACGCTGCCTTGGCGCGAACATCGGCAATCGCAGTGCGTTCTGCCGCCGCAATCTTATCTTCGGCGGCCTTGGCGCGTCGGGCGATCATATCGGTTGCAGCGACCTTTGCAGTCGCAACGATTTGCTTGGCCTCTTCGACCGCAGCGGCCTTCATGTCGATGGCATCCTGCTCAGCCTGTTTAGCTTTGGCTTCATATTCAGCCTTGATCGCTTCGGCCTCGGCGCGAAGCGCGGTGGCTTGGTCGAGTTGGGCCTTGATGCCCGAAATTTGTTTGTCGAGTGCGCCTGCGATAATCGCGGGCACTTTCTTCCAGATTGCCAGCCCGATAACCACCAGCATTGCCAGCGCCACCAGCATCGTCGCGTCGAAGCCCAATGCCGATGGTTCGGCATGTGCTTCGCCGCCAGCCGCTTCGGTCGTCGCAACGCCTTCTGGACCATGACCCAATGCCGCGTGCTCTTCAGCGGTCAGTTCGGTTTTCGCTTCTTCAGCCATTGGCCAATACCGCCTTCACTGCTGTCGCCGCCTGAGCCGCGCTTACCTTCGCACCCGAAACCTTGGCGACAATGTCCGCCGCTGCTTCGGCTGCCACAGCCTCAATGCTCGCCATCGCCTTGGCACTGGCCTTCGCCAGTTCACTTTCGGCGGTAGCGGTCTTCGCGCTGATTTCCGCGTCGGCAACCGCCAACCGTGCTTCGGCGTCCTTGGCTGCCTTTGCCTTGGCCTCATTGGCCTTGGCTTGAGCAGCGGAACGCGCTTCTGCGATTTGGGCGCTGCCGCCATCTTCCAGACTATCGGCTTCCGCACGAGCACGCTCGGCAGCCGCAAGATCGTCCGCAATCTTGCGATCGCGCGCGTCCATATTCGCCTCAATCTTCGGCAACATGCCCCGGCCGATCGTAAAATAGATCAGGCCAAAGACAATCAGCAGCCAGAAGAACTGCGACGCATAGGTTTCGATAATCTGGGAAATCTGGGGCATGTTATCCGCTCGTCCGTTTGAGGAAATGCCCCGGCCTAAACCGGGGCGAAACCGTCAATCAGGCAACGAAGATCAGGATCATCGCAACGACGAATGCGAGCAGGCCGAGAAGTTCGGCAGCCGCGAAGCCGATGAACAAACGACCCTGCTGGCCGTCAGCCGCCGCAGGATTGCGCAACGCGCCTTGAAGGAACGATCCGAAAACGTTGCCCACGCCGCCGGCTGCGAGGCCTGCACCGATTGCTGCGAGACCGGCACCGATCAATTTTGCTGCTTCTGCGTCCATGATAATAACTCCTGTAAAAAACTA
>JANPAM010000070.1:0-2429 GCA_031429915.1 Sphingomonadales bacterium
AGTTTCAATATGCTGCCCAGATATTCGTCGGGGCAGTAAATCGTCGCCTCGATCCACGGCTCCTGAATTTCCGCGATGCGGTTGATGTCGGGCATGTCGGCTGGGTTGTGAAGCTCCATATCGCGCGCGTCCTCGGTCTTGGAGCGGCTGAGTTTGAGCTTGTAGACCACCGACGGCGCGGTGGTGATAAGGTCGAGGTCGAACTCGCGCGTGAGGCGTTCCTGGATGATTTCCAGATGGAGCAGCCCAAGGAAACCGCAGCGGAAGCCGAAGCCCAAGGCGGCGCTGCTCTCGGTCTCGAATGAGAAGGAGGCGTCGTTGAGGCGGAGTTTGCTGATGCTTTCGCGGAGCTTTTCGAAGTCGGCGGCGTCGGTGGGGAACAGGCCGCAGAAGACGACGGGTTGCACTTCCTTGAACCCGGGGAGCGGCTCGGTGGCGGGGCGTTTGGCGTCGGTGATGGTGTCGCCGACGCGGGTTTGCGCGTCTTCCTTGATTTGGGCCGTAATGATGCCGACTTCGCCCGCCGCGATTTCGGTGAGGATTTCAAGCTTTGGCCGCATGCAGCCGACGCGGTCGACCAGATGTTTGGTGCCGGCGGCCATGAACTGGATTTCCTGGCCCTTTTTGATGACGCCGTCGATCACGCGGATCAGGATGACGACGCCGAGATAGGGGTCGTACCAGCTGTCTACGAGCATGGCCTTCAGCGGCGCGTCGCGGTCGCCCTTTGGCGGGGGGATGCGGGTGACGATGGCCTCGAGCACTTCGGCGATGCCGATGCCCGATTTGGCGGAGGTGAGGACCGCGTTATCTGCGGGGAGGCCGATGATTTCTTCGATCTCGGCCTTGACCTTGTCAACGTCGGCGGCGGGCAAGTCGATCTTGTTGATGACGGGGACTATTTCGTGATCGTGCTCGATGGACTGGTAGACATTGGCGAGGGTTTGGGCTTCGACGCCTTGCGCCGCGTCCACCACGAGGAGCGCGCCTTCGCACGCAGCGAGGGAGCGCGAGACTTCATAGGCGAAGTCGACATGGCCGGGGGTGTCCATCAGGTTGAGTTCGTAGAGCAGGCCGTCGTTCGCGGTGTAATCGAGGCGGACGGTTTGCGCCTTGATGGTGATCCCGCGTTCCTTCTCAATGTCCATGTTATCAAGGACTTGGCTGGTCATTTCGCGCGCTGTCAGCCCGCCGGTCTGCTGGATCAGCCGGTCAGCGAGGGTCGACTTGCCGTGGTCGATATGCGCGATAATGGAGAAGTTACGGATACGCGAAAGTTCAGTCATGCCGCGCCCTAGCAGGGGGGCGGTGGTGCATCAAGCTAGGCGTTTACCCTCAATCGTGGGCGTGCGGGCCAAGCACCGACTGGATGACCAAGCCCCACAACGCGGCGTCGCTTTCATTCTGCAGCGAAGCAGGCGGCGACCGCAAAGTCTTCAGCACGGCAACGGCATCTTCCTGAAAATCGGTCCAGTTCTGGTCAACCAACTTTGAGGCGTCGTCATCGCCGGCAGCGCCAGCAGCGTTTCGGCTGAAATACTGACCAGCCAGCACTCGTGCCACGCGGTCGATCACTTCCATCTAACGACTCCCGCCCACAGGAAAGTCTGCACCTTCGCCTTCGGGCGGAGGGCTACCAGCAGGTAAAGTGCCGCCACCGCCTACCGGATCGCTGTCATAATCTTCAGGCGCACCGCTGCCCCCAGCGCCAGCCCCACTGCCGCTGACTTCGCCGACACTGGCCTTGGCGCGCTTGCCCCGATTTTTAGAGGCAGATTGGGGCGGGTTAGGAGATGAAGTCATTGCAATGCTCCGGTTATATCTGCTCCAAATGCGCGGATAGAATGGATGTTCCCATTAGCGCCTGATTGACCTGTTTGCCCGTCCGTGCAATCTCGTAGTTCAGGGACAGGAGAAACGGCGCATGGCTGATAAAAAGAAGGCTGAAAAGAAGGCCAAAGGCAAGGGATCGGCCTTTAGTTCCATCTCTGGAGCGTTCGACGCAGCCAATGATGCGACGATGGCGCTCGGGCCGCTGACCGGACTAGCGCGCGAGGATTTCATCGGAGCAATTGGGCTAATGCTTCGCCAGACGGCGGCTAACCCGGCGAAGGCGTTTAAGGCGACAAAAAACTTCTCCGAAGATGTCATTCAGATTATGACTGGTAAGTCTGATCTGGCACCTGATGCCAAGGACAAGCGGTTTATGGATCCGGCGTGGCAGTTCAACCCGTTCTTCAAGGCAGGCGCGCAATATTTCCTCGCGGTGCAAAAGGGGGTCAAGAGCTATATCGAGGATTTGGAACTTGATGCGCTCGAACGCGACCGCGCCAACTTCATTTCGCAGATTATTATTGACGCACTAGCGCCCACGAACAGCCTGATCGGCAACCCTACCGCGCAGAAGCGGCTTGTTGACTCGGGTGGGC
>JANPAM010000071.1:0-3582 GCA_031429915.1 Sphingomonadales bacterium
AACCTTTTGACCTCCCGGGCCACGAAAAACGCCTTCAGACTCCACCGCCGCTCTCGGGATGGTCGGCTGCTTGAACAGTGTCCGTATCAACTTTGACTTGGCAAAATATGAGCTCAAACGCGACATAAGAAACGTCCCATACCGGATCGACACGTCAAGAATTCGGAGTGAAATCAAACGTCCAGATTAGCCACGCTCAGCGCATTTTCCTGAATAAACTCGCGCCGCGGCTCCACTTCGTCGCCCATCAGCCGTGAGAACAGCGAATCTGCATCCGTTGCGTCATGCACCTTCACTTGCAGCAAGGACCGGGCATTGGGGTCGAGCGTCGTCTCCCACAATTGCTCGGCGTTCATTTCGCCAAGGCCTTTGTAGCGCGAGATCGAAAGACCCTTGCGACCAGCCGCAAGCACCGCGTCGAGCAGTTCGGACGGACGAGTGATGAGGCCCTTGGCAGTGCTTTCGGGCTTCGCCGCGCGTTTGGTCTGATCGTTCTCGTTTTCGGCTTCTTCCTCGATTGCTTCCTCGGCTTCGGCCTCGACAACCGTCGCAGTGCTTGTTTTCACTAGCCGCGCAGGCGCTGCATAGCTGGCGCTTTCCTCGCTCGCCAGCTTGTGCAGCTTGCGCGCTTCGGCAGACAACAAGAACGCAGCTTCGATCCCGTGGTAGTCGGTAACGCCGCGCCACAGACGTTCGAATTGATAGCCACCCTCTTCGGAGACACGGCCAGCCCATTTGCCCTCGGCATCCTGTGCCTGCATCCAGTCAGCTGCTTTTGCAACTGCCGCCGCCCTGTTTTTACCGTCAAGATCTGGGTCGAGCGCGCCGGTCAGAGCCATTGCCTCGATAATCGTCCCGTCGTAGCGGCGCGGGATATATGCCATTAAGCTGCGCATCCGCCGTGCATGTTCCACCAAACCAGAAAGGTCGTCGCCGCTGCGCGCTCCACTCGCCGTTTCGAGGATCATGCCAGTCAGCCCGGTGCCGACCAGATGAACGTCGAGCGCATTGTCGTCCTTCACGTAAATCTCGCTCCGGCCTTTGGCGACCTTGTACAGCGGCGGTTGAGCGATGAAGAGATGGCCGCGTTCGATAATTTCGGGCATCTGGCGGTAGAAGAACGTGAGCAGAAGCGTGCGGATGTGCGAACCGTCGACATCGGCGTCGGTCATAATCACGATCTTATGATAGCGCAGTTTCTCGATGTTGAAATCGTCACGGCCAATCCCCGTGCCCATCGCCTGAATGAGCGTGCCGACTTCCTTTGACGACAGCATCCGGTCAAACCGAGCGCGTTCGACGTTGAGGATTTTACCCTTCAGCGGCAGGATCGCCTGATAATGCCGGTCGCGGCCCTGCTTTGCCGAGCCGCCAGCAGAGTCGCCTTCGACGAGGAACAGTTCGGATTTCGCCGGGTCCTTTTCCTGACAGTCGGCAAGTTTGCCCGGCAACGACGCGATGCTCATCACCGATTTGCGGCTGGCTTCGCGTGCCTTACGCGCGGCTTCGCGTGCAGCGGCCGCATCGATGACTTTCTGGATGACGGTCTTGGCGTGGCCGGGATTTTCCTCGAGCCAATCGCTCATCCGGTCGGCCATTAAGCTTTCGAGCGGTTGGCGTACTTCGGACGAAACCAGCTTGTCCTTGGTCTGCGAAGAAAACTTCGGGTCGGGCAGTTTAACAGATACAATCGCGGTCAGCCCTTCGCGCATGTCGTCCCCAGTTAACGCGATCTTCTCTTTCTTCAATATGCCCGTCTTCTCGGCATAATTGTTGATCGTGCGGGTAAGCGCCGAGCGGAAAGCAGCAAGATGAGTCCCACCGTCGCGCTGCGGAATGTTGTTGGTGAAACACAGGACGTTCTCATAATATGAGTCGTTCCATTCGAGCGCGACGTCGATACCGATGCCGTCGCGCTGCGACGAAATCGTGATCGGTTCGGCGAGCATCGGCACTTTGTTGCGATCAAGATATTTCACGAACGCGCCAATCCCGCCTTCATAATACAGGTCGATTTCCTTCACATCCGAATGACGCGCATCGCGCAACAGGATGTGAACGCCAGAATTGAGAAACGCCAGTTCGCGGTAACGATGTTCAAGCTTGTCGAAGTCAAATTCGGTGACGTTCTTGAACGTCTCGGTCGAGGGCACAAACGAAACGCGCGTGCCGTTTTTAGGTTTGCCATTAACGACAGGCGCATCGCCGGTGATCTTGAGCGGGGCGACCGCGTCGCCATAAGCAAAGCGCATCTCGTGCTGCTTGCCATCGCGCCAGATAACGAGATCAAGATATTCCGAAAGCGCATTGACAACCGACACGCCGACGCCGTGGAGACCGCCCGAAACCTTATAAGCGTTATCATCGCTGGTGTTCTCAAATTTGCCGCCTGCGTGAAGCTGGGTCATGATGACCTCTGCTGCGGATACACCTTCCTCGGTGTGCATTCCGGTCGGAATCCCGCGACCATTATCCTCGACCGATACCGATCCGTCGGCGTTCAGCTCGATCAGAACCAGATCGCAATGCCCAGCCAAAGCTTCGTCAATTGCGTTGTCCGAAACCTCGAACACCATGTGGTGAAGCCCCGAACCATCGTCGGTATCGCCAATATACATACCGGGGCGTTTGCGGACGGCGTCGAGGCCTTTCAGCACCTTGATGCTGTCGGCGCCATATTCATTCTGGTTAGGGTTTGCGGCGCTGTCGCCGGTGTGTTCTTCGTTGGTTTCAGTCATCCTTAGACCATAGAGGATGGGGGCGCAAAACCCAAGGGAAACTGGCAAAAATCAGCTATCTTTCCACAGTCTTTTTAGCTGGAGAGCAGGATCAATCGGGCCAACAAGAGGGTTGTTGAAATTTTGGCGATGAAACTTTGGCTGAACACGCTAAGCGGTGAAAGAAACCAAAGGCGAGGAAGAGAAATGGCGGTGGATGCTGTTACCGAACTGGACAAACCGTTTGGGGATTTTGGCGCTTTGATCGGGGGTTGGTGCATTGAGAAACCGAACGAACCCGCAATCGCCGATAGCAATAATATGCTTAGCTGGAGCGAGCTGTCGGCGCTGACCTCGCGGATTGCTGCGCAGTTGCAGCGGGATGGCTTGGTACACGGTCAGGCTGTGGCGATACTAGGCACGACGAATGTGAACTATGCGGCGGTGTATCTCGCGGCGGTGCGGGCAGGGGGTTGTGCTGCACCGCTCACCACCTCGGCGACACCGGCTCAGCTTATGGCAATGCTCAGCGATTCAGGAGCGATGCATCTATTTGTCGATGCGGCAAAGCTGGCAGATCTCGCCGGGCATGATCTGGGGGCATTCAAAGTCGTTATGCTTGATACGCTTGACGATTGGATGGCCGAAGAAGGCGCAATATTCATAGCGACCACACCAGGACCGAACGACCCGTTCAACATCATCTATTCCAGTGGCACGACAGGTACGCCCAAGGGTATCATCCACTCACACGGCATGCGTTGGCACCAGATGGCGGGAGGGTCCAAATCGATCTATGATTGCGATACGAAATCTCTGGTTTCGACGCCGCTGTATTCAAACACCACTCTCGCCGTGTTCTTGC
>JANPAM010000072.1:0-6754 GCA_031429915.1 Sphingomonadales bacterium
CCGCCCGTCTTCATGCGCGAGCCGGACACATTCGCGCAGCATCGCTGGCGCATCGGCGGCGTTTGAAGGACATGCGACTATGATGCCGGGTATGTCGGTCAGGACGGCGAGCGAGTTGTCATTGTGAAAATGCCCGCCAAAGCCCTTTTGATATGGCAGCCCTGCAATCCGCAAAACCATCGGGTTGCGGTATTGGCCGTTCGAGAAAAACGATAACGTTGCCGCCTCGCCGCGGATTTGGTCCTCTGCGTTGTGCAAATAAGCAAGGAATTGCACCTCGGGAATCGGCACGAAGCCGTTATGCCCCATACCAATGGCGAGACCCAATATCGTCTGCTCATCCAGCAAAGTATCGAAAACCCGCGCCGCGCCAAACTTGCTCTGCAAGCCCTGCGTAACGCCATACACGCCGCCTTTTTTGGCAACGTCTTCACCGAACAGAGCGATATTGGAATAACGCAGCATCAAGTCAGCCAGCGCAAAGTTGATGCTCTTAGCCAGCGTCACCGGCTTCGCCAAATTGCGCGCGTCCTTTGCGAACATTGCATTGCGAGCTTCGACATCCGGCAACGTCGGCGACAATTTAGCTCCTACTATTGGCTCGATCGACGCCATGACGTCAGCGACCGTTTCCAGCCGCGGTTTGGCTAGTGCATCTTGCGCCACTCGTTCTACACGAGCGCGCATTGTTTCGTATCGCGCGACAATCTCGTCGCCCGACATCCCCGCCTGCTCGTGCAATATCCGGGCGCTATGCAACAGCGGGTCTTGCGCTTCCGTTGCCTCGATATCCGCCAACGCTGAATAGCTTGCCTCGACATCGGCACCGGCATGGCCCATCAGACGAACGGTGCGCATATGCAGGAACACCGGACGCCGCTTGCTCCGCGCATAGGCCGCCGCCTCTTCACAGCCACGAAGTGCATCGTTCAAATCGGCACCGTCGCACTGGATATAATGCAATGCTGGCCGGTGCGCAAAATTCGCCTCGATCCATCCTCCTGGCGTCCGCACAGATATGCCGATGCCATTATCTTCGCACAGGAATATAATCGGCATTGGCAGTTGCTGATACGCAGTCCAACACGCGGCATTGAAAGCGCCTTGCGATGTCGAATGGTTAGCTGATGCATCACCGAACGAACACAGGATGATGCCGTCATTTGGCAAAACGGCGTCGGCCAATTTAAACCGTTGAGCCATGCCGATTGAATGCGCAGCACCCACCGCCTTGGGCAAATGCGAAGCAATCGTGCTGGTCTGCGGCGGGACAAATGAATGTGCGCAGCCAAGAACCTTGTGCCGCCCACCCGAAATCGGATCATCAGCCGACGCCGCAAAGGACAACGCCATATCATATAACGGCGTCAATCCGCCTGCCTGCTTCTTGCGCTGGATCAGAAACGCAGCGTCGCGGTAATGCAAGAACGCCATATCGGTCGTGCGCGTCGCCGCCGCCATCGCCGCCGTGCCTTCGTGTCCCGAACTGCCGATCGAATAAAAAGTCTTACCCTTTGACCGCCGTGCCCATAGATCGAGATGACGGCTCATGATCTGGCTGTCGAACAGGTCCACCAGTTTGAACGAGGGTACGTGGAATGCTGCATTATTGCTGCGCTCAGCAGGAAAATCGTGCGCAGCAACGCGGCGAACAAAAGCATCATCGATTATTGTCGGACGGTCGAACATAATCGAAGCGTATAAAGCGGTGGGTGACGGAAAAGCCACAGTTATTTGCCGATTTCAACCGCGCGATTAAATTGCTGGCAATGCAAAAATTCTTTGATAGGATCTCGTTAATTCGTTCCCCGGGAAATAACCCAACGAATTTACGAATGGCCAAATGACCGAGACGAGCAGTCAATGCCGCGATGGTCACCGGTCGATGAGGAGGAGAGAGAAAATGCGTCGATTTAACCGTGTAATTACGGCTGCCCTGTGCAGCGCCATGTTCATTCCCGCAGCATATGCCCAAGAAGCACCCCAGTCCGACGATGATAGCGGTGACGAACCAATCATTGTGACCGCGACATTGCGCGCAATGGATGTGCAGGACATTCCGCTGGCTGTGACTGCGGTCGCACCGGAGACATTGGAACGCGAGGGTGTTTCAGATATCAAGACGCTGTCGTCCATTTCGCCAAGCTTCAACATTCAGTCCTCGCAGACCGAGACACAGGGCACCTCGATTAAAATTCGCGGTGTCGGTACTACTGGTAACAACACCGGGCTTGAAAGCTCGGTTGGCGTGTTCATTGACGGTGTGTATCAGTCGCGGCCAGGCGTAGCGCTTGGCGATCTCGTCGACCTGGAACGGCTCGAAATTCTGCGCGGACCGCAAGGGACTTTGTTCGGCCGCAACACTTCGGCTGGCGCGCTTAACATCACGACCAAGCGAGCAAACCTCTCCGAATTCGAAGGCTTTGCTAACGCGAGTTACGGCAATTACAATTTCATCAATGTGCAGGGCGGGGTCAGCGTTCCAGTAGTGCAAGACGTTGCTGCGTTCCGGATTTCGGGCACATACCGCAAGCGTGATGGCTTCCTGAAAAGCTCGACCGGTGCGGAAAGCAACAACCGCGACCGGTACATGATCCGTGGTCAGCTTTATGTCGAGCCGAACGCCGATATCAGCATCCGTTTGCTGGCCGATTATTCAAAGGTCGATGAAAATTGCTGTGATGCGGTTATTGTTCGTGAGACTGAACTTGCGCCGTTCGCTGCATTCCACGGGCTCGCCAGCGACGGTGTGGTGGAATTTGGACGATCAGCGCTGCAGAATCTTGCGACCAACAGCCAGCTGTTCAAGAATGGCGCTGAGCAATGGGGCGTGTCGGGTGAATTGAAATGGGATTTTGGTCCCGCAAAGCTGACCTACATTGGCGCTTATCGTGATTTCCAGTCCAGCTCGACTCAAGAGTCCGATTTCACAACACTGAACATTTTTACCACTGGTGCAAATGGATCAAATTCCCGGGCCGGTATATTACCGAGCGGTGACTCGATTAAGACAATGACGCACGAACTGCGTTTACAGGGAACTGCGTTTAACGACGGCCTTGATTGGTTGATCGGCGGATTTTATTCGACGGAAGACATTGTCGCCGATCAGTCCATGACCTTTGGCACAGACTATCAGCGTGCCAACAGCGCATTCAACTTCGCCAATGCGCTTGGCGTTAATCCGCTCTTCGCCTTGACCGCGTTGGGTAATGGCGGCGTACCGGTAAATTCAGCGGGTTCCTTTGCTGAAAATCGGTTCAGACAGGATGCCAAAAGCTTTTCGGTATTTACGCACAACGTAATTAACTTCACCGATCAGTTAAGCCTGACATTGGGTGCGCGTTATGTCGATGAGACGAAAACAGCGTCATTCGACCAACTGAACGCAAGCAATGGCGCTTGCCAAGCAAGCGTCAACGGCGTCCTATCCGGTGCATTCACTCGAGCAATGCTGCCTTCGGCAGTTCAATCAGGTGTTGTCGGTCTAAATTGCTTCCCGTTTGCCGCACCGGTTACGTTGACCGCGCCAGCTGCACTGGGGGGCGGACTTGCCAGCAGATTCCTGCCGCTCCCACGTGAATGGGCAAATGAATTCAACGACAATGAAATCACTTACACGGCTCAAGTCGGGTATAAGGCGAACGAAGATTTGTTGCTTTACGCAGGCTACAGTCACGGTTTCAAGTCAGGCGGTTTTAACCTCGATCCGACTGCTGCCAACATCACTAATTCGGGTGCGGTCTTAGCAGGCGGAGGCACTGTTGCTCCGGTTTTCGCCGATCCGCGCTTCGACTCGGAAAAGGTCAACCAGATCGAGGTTGGCGTGAAGGCAACTTTCGGCCGGATAAAAGCAAACTTGGCTTTGTTTGACATGAAGATGAGCGATTTCCAGGTGCTCGAATTCACTGGCATCCAGTTCCTCACATTCAACGTCAATTCCGCGCGTTCAACTGGTGCGGAACTCGAACTGTTTGGCGATCTCGGCAATTATATAAAAGGCAACGTGGCTTTGACCTATGCCGATGCTCGTTATCCGAAAGATTGTAACGTTGGTGTCCCGGCGAGTGCATTGGGATCAGTCAATCGCCTGTGCGGTCAAGACCTGACCAATGCGCCGAAGTTTACCGGCGTTATGGGTCTTACTTATGACGGCCCGTTGAATGACTCGGGCTGGGGATTGCTTGTTAGCGGCAGTATCAACTACTCCGATAGCCGCACAACGCGGACGATTGATCTTGATACTAACAACTTACCAATCCCACTCGCCCGTCAAGAAAACTACTTCAAAATGAATTCGCGCATCGGGCTAACTACTCCCGACGAGCGCTTCACGTTCGAACTTTGGGGAACCAACCTGTCGAACGAAATTACGCGCGGAATCACTGCCAACACTCCGCTTCGTGGTGGTGCTGGTACCCGTTCGTTGATCGGCTTTGTCGAAGAGCCCCGCATGTACGGTGTGACCGTTCGTGCGAAGTTCTGACAGGCTAACGACTACGAAAAGTATAAAAGGGCGGCTCCGAAAGGTAGCCGCCCTTTTTATTTGATCCGGGTATTCGAAACAGCTTTAGGGTGCTTTTACTGCCTCTGTCTCGACCAGCTTGATAACATCAGCGTCGGAAATTCCAGCCTCAGCCAGGATAGCGGCATAATCTCCGCCCTTTGTCGCAATGTCGAACTGGGTAGCGAGCGGCTGCGTGGCAAGCCGGGGCGCGATTTGTGGGTGAAGCCAGCGGCCATCCTGCACCACCGCATGCCGGCCGGCATTGGCGGGGTGCGACGCGGCTTCGGCATAATCGAGCACTGGCGTGACGCAGGCATCCGTTCCGGCAAATACAGCTTCCCAGTCGTAGCGGGATTTGGTGGCGAACACGTCTTCGAGCATTTCGTGCTGTTTTGCCCAAGCGGAACGATCATGCTGCCCACCATACGCTTCCAAATCAATCGGCAGCCGTTCCATCATCTCGGCGAAGAATTGCGGCTCGATACAGCCAACCGCCATGAACTTGCCGTCCGCTGTCGTGTAGCAACGATAAAATGGCGCCGCGCCGTCGAGCAAATTGCCTTCGCGCGCCGTCCGCCACTGGCCAATCCCAGCCATGCCGTGAACAAAGCTCATCAGGCTGTGCGTGCCGTCGACAATCGCCGCATCGACGATATTGCCTTTGCCCGTCCGCCCGCGCTCGATCAACGCGGCGAGGATGCCGGTGACCAGAAACATCGACCCGCCACCGAAATCGCCGATCATGTTGAGCGGAATGGCGGGCGGCTGGCCGTCCTTGCCAATCGCATTCAGCACGCCGGTCATGCCAATGTAGTTGATGTCATGCCCCGCCATATAGCTCCACGGGCCGGTCTGACCCCAGCCGGTCATGCGACCATAAATAAGGCCGGGGTTCACCGCGTGGCAGGCTTCAGGGCCAACACCCATACGCTCGGTCACGCCGGGGCGGAGGCCTTCGATCAGGACGTCGGCTTTTGCTACCAGCTTAAGCAAAGCTTCCACAGCTTCGGGCTTTTTCAGATCAAGAATGATGGAACGTTTGCCTCGTCCATCAATCGCCTTGGGCATTCCGCCACCGGGACGGTCGATGACTACCACATCCGCGCCCATATCGGCCAGCAACTGCCCTGCATAAGGACCGGGACCGATCCCTGCGAGTTCCACGACTTTGATGCCGTTAAGTGGGCCGGTCTTTCCAGATAAATTGTTCATGGCACCCTTCCGCTCGAAACCGCAAATTTAACCGCGCGATTAAAGTACGGCATCTACCGCGTTGCGGGCATCGACTCAAGTATGAAGCGTTTTGGTTGCAATGTAGGATTTGGGGCTATATGTTCTGTTTTTGTTCTTTGACATTGTGAGTTGATAAATTTCCTGGTTTTTCCAGATTTCGGGAAAATCGCATGTAAAGCGCAGAAATGCGTGTCACCTGAATCCGAAATCGGTGTCACCCTGTGTCACCCTAACGGTTCTGCCGCCCTTCGATGAGCGAATCGACCACAGCCGGATCGGCCAGCGTTGACGTATCACCAAGCGCGCCAAAGTCATTCTCGGCGATCTTACGCAATATCCGTCGCATAATTTTGCCCGATCGCGTTTTGGGTAAGGCTGGGGTAAAATGGATGTGGTCGGGGGTGGCAATCGGTCCGATCTCGGTGCGGACGTGGTTGCGCAATTCGCCGTGCAGCTCTTCATTGGCGACAACATCGGCGTTCAATGTGACGTAGCAATATATCCCCTGCCCCTTGATATCATGCGGGAAACCGACGACCGCCGCCTCTGCGACCAGATCGTGCAGCACCAGCGCGCTTTCGACCTCGGCGGTACCCATTCGGTGGCCTGAGACATTGATGACATCATCGACTCGACCAGTAATCCAGTAATACCCGTCCTCGTCACGGCGGCATCCGTCGCCTGTGAAATATTTGCCTTTATAGGTCGAGAAATAGGTCTGGGCGAAGCGATCATGGTCACCGTAAATCGTCCGCGCCTGCCCCGGCCAGCTGTGGGTAATGCAGAGGTTGCCGCTGGCCGCTCCCTCAAGCACGCCGCCTTTGCTATCGACCAACTCCGGCCGGATACCGAAAAACGGTCGCCCTGCGCTGCCCGGCTTCATTCCGTGCGCGCCGGGCAAAGTCGTAATCATCGTCCCGCCGGTCTCGGTCTGCCACCAGGTATCGACGATGGCAGTTTCGCCTCTCCCACCACATCATGATACCAGCGCCACGCCTCGGGATTGATCGGCTC
>JANPAM010000073.1:0-3210 GCA_031429915.1 Sphingomonadales bacterium
GGCCTGGCACAGGTGTTTTCTTGGATAGCGTTTGCGCAAGCGACAAAACACGGCCCTGCTTTACCAGCGCCGTTGCAATTAGGACTTCGCTCGGCGTGATCAGGTTTGCAGCTCCCACCTCATCAGCGTCACCCCAAAGGCCCCAGGATTCATGCGCCATAGCTTATCTCTTTTGCTTGATGGAGCTCGGCCGACTGCTTTGAGTGACTGGCGGAACAGCTTGCCGGTAGTGGTTGAAGGCAAGCTCTCACGAAACTCGATCCGGTCGGGCATTTTATAGCTTGATGCGACCGAGCGGCAGTGCGCAATCAGGATATCTGCAGTTAGCGAAACTCCCGCTGCTGGAACGATGAAGGCAATGATCGCCTCACCCCGCTCTCTATCCGGCGCGCCCACAACCGCCGCTTCGGCTACGCCATCATGCTGCATCAGTACATCTTCAACCTCGGCAGGTGAAACGTTAATCCCCGCGCGCTTGATCATTTCCGAATTGCGACCGAGGAAGGCGATTTCACCCTCTGAATTCAGAGTCCCGATGTCGCCGGTGCGGTACCACCCGTCCTCGGTGAAAACCTGCGCATTGTGGATTGCGCTTTGCCCGCCATAACCGTGCGTCAGATAGCCGCTGACCTCTATCAGTCCCGGCGCGCCTGGTGCTACAGGCATGCCAGTTTCAGCGTTGATTATGCGAATCTTCACACCGGGCAGCGGCAGCCCCTGACAAGCTGAGCGCCGCTCCAGCGGCCAATCGTGTGGAGTAACGCAGTAATTGCCATAGGTTTCGCTTGAACCATAAATGTTGCAAATTTGCGCGGCACCAAGGATGGTGGCTGCGTTGATGACGTCTTGCGGATTGCCGATGGTTAGCCCGGTACGCAGGCTGCTGGTGCGTTTCGGGTCAAAATCAGCATGACCAATGAGCGCGCTCGTCATGCCGGGTAAGGTGTAAATCGCGGTACAGCGATGCGTCTCAATCAGCGACAGCGCTGCTCCCGGCTCGAACCTGTCTTGGAACACCAAAGTCGCGCCGTGGCCGAAGGTCGCCGGTAGGGCATTGGCCGCTCCGTAAGCCCAGAACATAGGAACCGATGCGAGGACGCGGTCCTGCGGTCTCAGGCCCTGCCGCTCACCAATGTTAAAACCATTTTCAATCAGGCCATAATGCGCGAGCTGCACTGCTTTGGGTTTGCTCGTCGAACCTGAGGTATAGAGAATGAGCGCATCGTCGGCGGCACTTGGTGCGTCGCCCGGCGACAGATCAACCGGCGCGCCCGCGAACAATGCGTCATAGTCCAGCCACTGATCGTGTGGCGCTGGGATTCCGATCATTACCAGCGTTTGCAACTTCGCAAGATTCGGACGGAGTGCTGTCAGGCTGGCGACGAAATCTTCTTTGCCCACCGATGCTACCGAAAACAAAGTTTTTATATTCGAATCCGCGAGAATGAACTCCAGCTCCGCTTGGGTCGACCAAGTGCTGATCGGCACCAACACCGCGCCCACCGCCATCGCGCCAAAACAGACTTCGAGCCATTCGATCCGGTTGCTGGCGAGTAAGCCGACCCGGTCCCCGCGCTTCACACCCTGAGCCCGAAGGCCCGCAGCAAGCTCTCCGGCGCGCTGCGCGAGGTCAGCATAATTCGTTACAACGCCTTCCGAAATGACAGCAGCACGGTCTCCGCCAATCAAGGCCTGCTCGGCGAGGAGGTCGGGCAAAGTACGGCTGAACGGCGCACGCATATCAGGCGCTTTTGCTCAAGACAAAGCCGCGATAACCATCTGCAACAACTTCGTCGCAAATCCGGGTATACACCCCGAGGCCACCAACATAAGGAAGCATCACTCGCGGCTTGCCCGGTATGTTCGCCCCCATATACCAGCTGTTTGCTTGCACATGGAGTGTCCCGTTTGCAACCTCGCGGACATGTTCGACCCAATCCTCCTCAGCCTGCTCGTCCGCTTCGATCAACTGAGATCCTTTGCACGCCATATATGTGAGGCAATCGCCGACCCATTCGACATGCTGTTCAATCGACATGACGACATTAGTCAAAATTGAGGGACTACCGGGACCGGTCAGCGTAAAAAGGTTAGGAAAGCCCGCCACCATGATGCCTAGATATGTTTTGGGACCGTCGCGCCACTTGTCCTTAAGCGAGACGCCAGCGCGACCGCGAATGTCGATCCGCGTCAACGCGCCGGTAACCGCGTCATAGCCGGTGGCGAAAACAATACTGTCTAAAGGATAATAGCCTTCTGTTGTTTCAATTCCCGTCTTGGTGATCCGTTCTATCGGTGCGGCGCGAGCATCGACCAGCGCAACATTATCGCGGTTGAAGGTCGCATAGTAATCGGTGTCGACGCAAATGCGTTTGGTGCCTATCGCGTGATCGGTCGGCGTCAGTTTGGCCGCGACATCCGGATTTTGGACGATCTCCTTGATTTTCCCCCGCACATAATCGGCGGCCAGATCGTTTGCCGCCTTGTTCTTGAACAGGTCGTTGAAGGCATGCGTGAAATTGGCGCCACCATGCATCCAGCGTGCGTCAAATTCGCGCTGCCGCTCCTCATCGCTAACTTCGAACGCGCCGCGCTGGCTGTATTGGTACAACGCACCGGATTTCGATGCCTTAGCGGTAGCGCGATGGTGCGCCGCGTGTCGTTTCCAGTTTTCCTGTTCGGCGTCGGATAGCGCGTGGTTCCAGGCCGGTATGCTGAAATTGGGTGTCCGCTGGAAGATGGTCAAATGCGTGGCTTGTTGGGCGATCATAGGTGTGACCTGAATGCCCGACGACCCGGTGCCGACCACCGCAACACGCTGCCCGGTAAAATCAACCGGCTCATGCGGCCATTGACCCGTATGATACCAGGTACCGCCAAAATCGTCCAAGCCTTCGAAATCTGGCTTGCGTGAAGCGGACAGCGCCCCCGACGCCATGATGCAGAAGCGTGCAGTTGCTGTAGCGCCTTCCTCGGTTTCGACCCGCCAGATGCCATTTGCTTCATCAAAATGTGCGGCGGTCACGCGTGTATCGAACTGGATGTCGCCCCGCAGATCGAAACGGTCGGCGACGTGTTCAATGTATTTCAGGATTTCAGCTTGCGCCGGATAGCGTTCGGTCCAGACCCAATCCCTTTGCAATTGCTCGTCGAAAGAATAGCAATATTCCATACTGTACACATCGCAGCGCGCGCCGGGATAGCGGTTCC
>JANPAM010000074.1:0-7238 GCA_031429915.1 Sphingomonadales bacterium
TTCCCTGTGCGGGCGGCGGGGGTGGAAATTTCATGCCTCATGCAGCGTCAACCTGTTAAAAATGCCGGAACAGCTGGCAGCGTCCGGCGGTAAAATGACGGTGGGCTTTGAATGACCCCCGTCAAGAGGCTTTGCTAGCACCACAGCGATGATACAGCAAGGGCGCGAAATCTTTTATGGCTAACACCCGGTTAACCGAGTCTGGATACCGGGATTTACCCGCTGATGCTTAATCCGCTGTTTATCACGAAGCGGGGGCGTTCGCATGGAGCGAAGAAATTTCTGGACCAGTCATACCAGTCCGAAGCATAACCGCTTCATGATTGCCGCAGCCCTTTTAGCCGTCGCACCGTTTACGATGTCACCGGTGTATGCAGGCACGATCAGCGATGTCGTGGCGACCGACAACTCAATCGTCGTTCGTTTCGACGGCGTCGTAAACAAGGCGGCGGTGTTCGCGCTGGCCGGGCCAGACCGGATCGCAGTCGATGTGACCGGGGCAACAACCGGTCCAATATCGATCGCAGGCGGCCCAGTAAGAAGCATTCGGCAGGGGCAGTTCGATGCCGACACCGCGCGGATCGTGCTCGACCTCGATCAACCCGCGGTCGTTACTAGCGGAACATTCTCAGCCGACGGTCGCAGCTTGCGGCTGAATTTGCGCTATGCCGCGTCACCTGAATTTGGCGGCACCGTCGGTCGCGGTCGAACAGAAATCATACCGCCAGCGCTTTTTCGTTCCGAGCCCCCGCAGCGCCGTTACGAGGTCAGCGCTCCGATCAAGCACGGAGTGGCCAAGGGCTTGCCGAAAATCGCTGGGCCGGCGGATGGCCGCCTGCCACTTGTGGTGATTGACGCCGGACATGGTGGTCACGATCCCGGCGCAATCAGCCCGCACGGAGGCAAGCGCGAAAAGGATGTGACGCTTGCAATCGCTCGCGCCGTTCGCACGGAACTGCTGAAAACCGGTCGGGTTCGCGTGGCGCTGACCCGCGATGTCGACAAGTTTCTGGTGTTGCAGGACCGGTACGGCATCGCGCGCAAGATGAAAGCCGACCTGTTTATCTCGATCCACGCCGACGCAGCCGAAAGCAGGGAGGCAAACGGCGCGACGGTCTACACGCTTTCGGAAGTTGCCTCGGACCGCGAAGCTCAGCGGCTTGCGGCGCGCGAAAACAAATCGGACATAATTAACGGCGTTAATCTGGGCGGAGCCGATGCGAATGTGTCGTCGATCCTGATTGACCTTACCCAACGCGAAACGATGAATGTTTCAGCGGATTTTGCGAAACTGCTCACGCGCGAAGCGGGCCCCAACATGCGGCTTCGGTCGAATTCGCACCGCTTTGCGTCGTTTATAGTGCTTAAAGCACCCGACACGCCGTCGGTTTTGTTTGAGGCAGGATATCTGACGAATGAAGGCGATGTCGAGTTTCTTTCATCGCCCGAAGGCCAGCAAAAGGTCGGGCGGAGCGTTGCCAGCGCAATTCAGGTCCATTTTGCACGGCGATTAGCTTCGCGTTGAAGAAATGACGCCCGCGTAAATTCGCGCACATCAAGCCATTAACTTTCTGGACGTACGCGGCAAAACGGCTAGATAGAGCCCGTATGGAAAACGACACCTCAGCGCCTGCGCCCGACAGCGGGCCCACCGCATTAAGCTATAAATTGCGGCGCGATGTCGACGGTTTCGTTGGCCGCTGGCAGGGCTGGTGGCAGTCCAAATGGTTTCGCCGTGCGTTTTACGCGCTGGCCGCATTCCTCTTGTTTGCGCTACTTGCGTGGGTCGTCATCGGGCGCAATCTGCCTGATGCAGAGGCGCTGGTTGAATATGAATCGCCTTTGCCAACCGTTGTGCGCGACATTAACGGGCAACCATTCCACAGTTACGCACGTGAGAGACGGGTTCAACTCGAATATGCCGACTTCCCGAAAATGTTGGTCCGGTCGTATCTGGCAGCGGAAGACAAGACGTTTTTCTCGCACAGCGGGATTGACTACCCCGGCATTGCTTCGGCGATTTTCGACAATATTTTCAGCAGCGGCCGTTCACGCGGCGCTTCGACCATTACCCAGCAGGTCGCAAAAAATCTGCTTTTGACGAACGAATATAGTTACACGCGCAAAATCAAGGAAGCCATTCTGGCGCGGCGTATCGAAGGCGTGTTGTCCAAACAACAAATCCTGTCGCTGTACTTGAACGAAATCGCGCTCGGTCGTCAGGCTTTCGGGGTTGAAGCTGCTGCTCAAGCCTATTACGGCAAAAGTGTCGATCAGTTGCTGCTCCACGAAATGGCTTTCCTATCGATCCTGCCCAAAGCGCCCGAGCGTTACGGTCGCCTCAAAAATGCTGAAGCGGCCATTGACCGGCGGAACTGGGTGCTGGGTGAGATGTATGACAATGACTGGATTACTCAGGCTCAATTGACCGAAGCCAGAGCGCAGCCACTTGGTCTGATTGCCCAGCGCGGAACAGGCTACAAAAATATCGGCGGATATTTCGCCGAAGAAGTCCGCCGTCAGCTGATCGAACGATTTGGCGAAACCGCTGACAATGGGCAACCTTACAGTGTTTATGCGGGTGGGCTGTGGGTTCGCACCTCAATGAATCCGGCGTATCAAATACTCACCACTCAAGCACTTCGTGACGGATTGCTTCGCTATAACGCTGGCAAGGCGTGGAAGGCCAATATGGGCACGATCGACGTGTCCGACGACGAATGGGCATCACGTTTTGCTTCAACCAACGTTGCCATTGACTATGCCAACTGGCGCGCCGGTGTTGCGCTCGGCAAGGGCAAGGTCGGATTTGCCGATGGCACTGTCGGCAACCTGAATGGCGGCCCGGCGGCGATGAAAGCTGGCGACGTAATCGCGGTTGTGCCGAATGGCGGCAGCAGCTTTTCGGTCCGCACAGTTCCAGAAGTCGGCGGCGGCATGGTCGTTCAAAACCCGCTCAACGGCAGAGTTCTCGCGATCCAGGGCGGCTTTGACGACCGCATCTCAAGCTTTAATCGCGCTACTCAGGCGCAGCGTCAGCCGGGGTCGACAATCAAGCCGTTTGTCTATGCAACCGCGCTGGACAACGGGATGACGCCAACCTCGATCATCGTCGATGGCCCCTATTGCGTCTATCAGTCCGCCTCGCTTGGGCAAAAATGCTTCCGCAACTTCGGCGGCGGCGGCGCTGGTCCGCAGACGATGCGCTGGGGTCTCGAACAATCACGCAACCTGATGACGGTGCGCGCAGCGGCGGACTCGGGAATGGACAACGTCACCGACACATTCCGGGCAATGAGTATCGGCGATTATCCTGATTATCTGTCGTTTGCCTTAGGCGCGGGTGACACTACCGTGTTAAAAATCACCAACGCCTATTCGATGCTGGTCAATCATGGGCGTGAACTGAAACCGACGTTGATCGACTTTGCGCAAAATCGTCGAGGCAAGGTTATCTGGCCCACCAAATGGAAGCCCTGCGATGGCTGCCGCGCAAAAGACTGGAACGGTAGAGCGATGCCGCGCTTTTCAGCGGCGGGCAAGCAAGTGATGGACCCCATTACCGCCTATCAAGTGGTGCATATGCTCGAAGGCGTGGTCCAGCGTGGTACTGCGACGATATTGCGTGACCTCGACCGGCCACTTTTCGGCAAGACCGGCACGACCACTGGCCCGACCAACGTATGGTTCGTCGGCGGATCGCCGCATGTCGTTGCGGGCGTGTACCTCGGCTATGACCAGCCGCGCAACATGGGCGGCTATGCCCAAGGCGGCTCGCTCGCGGCACCGATTTTCAAACAGTTCGCACGCAAGGCGCTCGAGGGCATGCCAAAAACCCCGTTCGTCGCGCCGCAAGGCGTCCGCCTGGTGCGGATCGACCGCAAATCTGGCAAGCGGGTATTCGGGTCATGGCCCGGCGATGATCCGAAAAGCGCAGTGATATGGGAAGCGTTCAAAGCCGAAACCGAGCCGAAACGTTCGATAAGGCAAGACGAACTTGCTGACCGAGGCGATAAACAGAAGAAGAAGCCCAAAGCGGCATCAGGCGGCCCGACCCGTTCAGCCGGTCCTGCCCAAACCGCCAATTCGGCAACAAAGCGCGATCAGGACTTCATCCAGGAACAGGGCGGCATTTATTAAGGAGTAAGCGGCAGCAATATTTTTAGATTGTTGTTGCTTCCGCAGTTTTTGTCTCGAGCCTTATTCGTAACTTCTGTAATGGTAGATCTTCAAAATTTATGGAAATTCAATGATCCCCTTCGTCACATTTTCCGACAAACGCGGCCAGAAATATTCGGTCAATCCGGAAATTGTTCAGTTTGTGAGGCTTGCAGACAATGTCGATGACGAATGCCTGATCATATTTGGTAAGGACCAGCTTTTACGGGTGCGCGGAACATTACAGGAAGTCACGGACATCCTAAAAAAGGGGTAACAGTGTTCAATCATCCAACCACCTCTCGACGAAACAAGTGCGGCTATTTTTTCCCGCAGTGTTACGTCAGCCCTGTGCAATTATCTTCGTGATTGAAATCATCTAGAACTTCACCGCCGGAACTGCACCAACGGTCGAACGCTCGTCCGCTCCAAGCTCCCAGAACTTCGCTTCGTCGAAGCTGAGCGCTCCGGCAAATAGCACCGCCGGAAATGCCTCGCGCGCTCCGTTGAAGTCGGCAGCCGCCGCGTTGTAAGCGCGGCGTGATGCGGCGAGCTTGTCCTCCACATCGGATAGTTCGTGCTGGAGCGTCTGGAAATTTTGGTTTGCTTTGAGATCGGGATAATTTTCGGCAAGCGCGAACATGTTTTTGAGCGCGCCTGACAGGCTCTGCTCGGCAACCGCAGCCGCCGCCGGATTAGAAGCGCCAAGCGCCGAGTTACGCGCCGACATCACCGCGTCGAGCGTCGATTTCTCATGCGTGGCATAGCCTTGCACCGTGCTCACCAGATTGGGGATCAGGTCATACCGCTGGCGCAATTGTGCGTCGATATCGGCCCAGCCTTGACGGCAATTCTGGCGGAGGCCCACCAGCCGGTTGTAGATCATGATGACGATTAACCCGACCACCGCTACCACAGCCAATATGATCAACTCCATGACTTTACTCCCCCAGAAAATCGGTCGATAATGCTGATTATCATGGACCGGGGGGAATGCAAAACATGATCGCGCTGCCCGATGTGGATACGCTGATGGCGGGAGGCTTGGCCGCGCGGCTCGACGCTTTGACGGCTGAGCGCGCCAAAGCCAAGGAGAAGGTTTACTGGACCGCTGGCGGCGGAATACTAGTCGCGATAATCGTCGGCGGCTTTCTGATGCTTTGGAGTGCCGATCAATTCGCCATACTAGCGGCATCGATTATCGGCGGTGGCGCGCTGTCTTGGGCGCACAGCATCCGTTTGAAAATGGTCAACGCGTTGAAACAAGAAATGAACGGCGCGCTGGCAGCTTCGCTCGAGATCGATTATTCGGTGGCGGCATTTTCAGGTGCCGAGTTCGAATTCGCCTGCGAATATGATCTGCTTCCCAATTATGACAATCGCTTTTTGCAGGACCAGTGGCACGGCCAGATTGATGGCACCAATTTTCTGCTTTATGAAGCTAGGCTTACAGAAACGCGGGGGTCTGGTAAGAGCCGGCTGACGGTAACGGTGTTCGATGGCATCGTGCTCCGGTTCCAGTTTTCTCGGCCCTTTCTGGCAACGACCTTGGTTCGCCGCGACGGGTTCAAGTTCACCTTGTTCGGCGATAGCAAATCCTATGGCGGAGAAAAGCTCGATCGAATTAAGATGATCGATCCGCGGTTTGAAAATGCGTTCGATGTGTATGGCACCGATCAGGTCGAGGGGCGCTATCTGGTGCATCCGGCCTATTGCGAGCGGTTGCTCGATCTGGAGAAGGAGTTCGAAGGCGAGAAGCTGGCGGCGCTGTTTCTGGGCGGCGACCTGATACTGACACTCCACACTGGCGACATTTTTGAAAGCGCAACGCTCAATCCCGCAAAGGACCGCGAATTGCTCGGGCAAACCATTGGCCAATTCGCTTCAATCGTGCGGTTAGTGAAGCTGCTTAACGAACGTCCGCGCGATTAGCTGCCTTTGACTTGAGGCACTGATCCGTTAAAGGCAGCCAACGCTTTTCATTCCCTTGGAGTTCCCGCTATGCGCGCCGACGCAGACGGCTTTGTTGCCCGCATTGATGCCGCCCTTAATCTGGTCAAGCAATCGCTTGATTGGGACCGGGCGCTGCGGCGGCTCGACGAGCTGAACGCGAAGGTTGAGGACCCGACTTTGTGGGACAATCCAAAGGGTGCCGAGGAAGTCATGCGCGAACGGCGGCGGCTTGACGCTGCCATTACGACGGTTCGCGAGATTGATGCCGACAAGGTTGGAACGGTAGAGTTGATCGAGCTGGCCGAAATGGAAGGCGATGCCGCGCTTGGCGACGAAGGTGCGGCAGCACTAAAGGCGCTCGCCGACCGGGCGGACAAGGACAAGGTCATGGCGCTGCTCTCGGGTGAAGCTGACGGCAATGACTGCTTCATCGAAATCCATGCAGGGGCAGGGGGAACCGAGAGCCAGGATTGGGCCGAAATGTTGCAGCGCATGTATTACCGCTGGGCCGAACAACGCGGCTACAAAGTCGAGATGGTCGACTATCAGGCGGGCGACCAGGCCGGGATTAAGTCGGCGACGATGCAGATCAAGGGCGAGAATGCCTATGGCTATTCAAAGACCGAAAGCGGCGTCCACCGGCTGGTGCGTATATCGCCCTATGACAGCGCGGCCAAACGCCACACGAGCTTTTCCAGCGTCTGGGTCTATCCGGTGATCGACGACAATATCGAAATCGAGATTAACGAAGGCGACCTGAAAATAGATACCTACCGCGCGTCGGGCGCTGGTGGTCAGCACGTCAACACAACCGACTCAGCAGTGCGGATTACCCACAAACCCACCGGCATCGTCGTCGCCAGCCAGAACGACCGTTCGCTGCACAAGAACAAGGCGACCGCGATGGGGATGCTGAAAGCGAGGATGTACGAGGCCGAGTTGCGGAAACGCGAAGAAGTGGCGTCTGGAGAATATGCGGCGAAAACCGAAATCGGCTGGGGTCACCAGATCCGGAGTTACGTGTTGCAGCCGTACCAGATGGTGAAGGATCTGCGCACCGGCTACACTTCGCCGACACCGGGCGATGTATTGGACGGCGATCTGGACAATTTCATCGCAGCGGCATT
>JANPAM010000075.1:0-2454 GCA_031429915.1 Sphingomonadales bacterium
TGCGGTGCGCTATGGGCGGCGCGTGATCGAGTTGCTCAGCGCGGTTGATGCCGACGGCTATGTCTTTCGCGTCGATATGCGGTTGCGGCCCTCGCCCGAGGCCAGCCCCATCGTCCTGCCAATCGAAGCGGCGATCAGCTATTATGAATCGAGCGCGCTCGCGTGGGAACAAGCCGCGTTTATCCGTTCGCGGGTATGTGCCGGTGACCAGGCGATGGGCGACTATTTCCTCAAAGCCATCCAGCCGTTTATCTGGCGCAAGTCGCTCGATTTCGGGCAGTTGAAGAACATTACTGCCATGACCGGGCAAATTCGCGCGGCGTACAGCAAGGAGCAAGTGCTTGGCCCCGGTTTTGACGTCAAGCGCGGCCACGGCGGCATCCGCGAGTGCGAATTTTTTGCGCAAGCGCACCAGTTAATCCACGGCGGGCGTGATCCGGCGCTCCGGGTTGCCGACACCCGCGCGGCGTTGGCCGTTTTGGGCGATGCCGGGTGGATCAAGCAAAGCGAGGCAGCAACGCTGACCCGCGCTTACGAAATGCTGCGTACCGTTGAACACCGGTTGCAGATGCACGACGACCGGCAGACGCATGCCATTCCGGAAAACCCCGAAACCGCCGATGCCGTTGCGCGGCTGCACGGCCTGAAGGATGGCGAATCATTGCTGGCGCTGTTGCGGCCAGTGACCGCCGGAGTCGCTGCCATCTATGACCGGATGGTTGACGAAAATGGCACCGAAGGCCCGCGGCTTGCCGACGAGGGGCTGCCGCTGGAGGAGCAGTTGCGCGATCTCGGGTATACGGACCCCACCGCAGTGATGCAGCGACTGGCTCGTTGGCGCAGTGGTAAAATCCGCGCTGTCAGAAGTTCATCGGCACGCGACGCGTTCGAGGCGGTGTTGCCTGCGATCATGACCGCACTCGCACAGGCCCCCGACCGCGATTCCGCGCTCGCCCGGTTCGACAATATGATTGAAATGATGTCGAGCGCGATCAACGTGTTCCGATTGCTGGAAGCGCGACCCGCTTTGCTGCAATTGGTCGCCGACATATTGAGCTATGCCCCGACGCTGGCGGAGGCGCTGGGGCGCAACAGCGAATATCTCGATGCCTTGATCGACAGCAGCGCTCTCGATTTGCCCGGTGATGCTGCATCCCTGACTGCTGATATCGAAGCGCGCGTGGAGGGGGCAGACTATCAATCCCTGCTCGACATCGTCCGCGTATTTGTCGGCGAAAAGCGCTTTGCGCTCGGCGTTCAGCTGATCGAAGGTCGAAGCGACTCGCTGGCGATTGCGGCAAGTTACGCGCATCTGGCCGAGGCAGCACTCAGCGTGTTGACAGCAGCGACCATCACCGAATTCGAAAAGGCGCACGGCAAAGTTTCCGGTGGCGAGCTGGTGGTGCTGGCGCTTGGACGTTTGGGCGGAGAAGCGCTGACCCACGCGTCCGACCTTGACCTAGTGCTGCTGTTCACCGGCAGTTTTACGACCGAATCCGATGGCGACCGCCCGCTCGGCGCGACGCAGTACTTTAATCGATTGGCTCAACGGATAGTGGCTGCGCTGACGGTGCCAACCGCGTCGGGTGCGCTTTATGAGGTTGATACAAGGCTGCGGCCGTCGGGCGCTGACGGCTTGCTGTGTGCGTCGGTCGAAAGCTTTGCAAAATATCAGCAGCAGAGCGCATGGACTTGGGAGCATATGGCGCTGACCAGAGCGCGCGTGGTTTACGGGTCGGCGAAGGCCAAGGCCGAAGTCGATGCCATCGTCGATACCGTCCTGCGTTTGCCGCGTGACCCCGCATCGCTCGTGGCCGATGTCGTCCAAATGCGCAGCGATATGGCCGACCATAAAAAACCCAAGGGCGAACTCGACGTCAAGCTGCTGCCCGGTGGGCTCGTTGATATCGAGTTTATCGTTCACTCGCTGCAACTCAAAACCGGCGACGGGATATTTCCGCAACTGGACCGCGCGATGAAGGCGTTGGTTGAAGCCGGTCACGTTACCGGGCAATTTGCCGGTGCTGACAACCTGCTCAGCCGGCTGCTCGTGCTGGTCCGGTTGGTTACCCCCAATTGCAACACGCCGTCCGACGCTGCTCAAACCTTGATTGCCAGCAGTTTGGGATTTGCGAATTGGGGGGACTTGACGGTCGCGGTCGGTGCGGCTCAAGAAACTGTTTTGGAAACATGGCGCGAGCATCTTGGCCAGCGAGATTTTTGACGGGATAAAGCAATGAACGATTTGAACGACCCCCTACCTGCCGTGAATGTACTCGATAGCGAAGGGACGTCGGTGAACCTTGCAGGGCTGCCCGCTCCGTTCGTGCTCTTTTTCTACCCGAAGGCCGACACGCCGGGATGCACAAACGAGGCGAAGGATTTTACTGCGCTGGCAAGTGAGTTCGCTCAGATCGGTTGCCCGGTCTACGGAATGTCGAAGGACAAACCGGC
>JANPAM010000076.1:0-6383 GCA_031429915.1 Sphingomonadales bacterium
TGCGGTGCGCTATGGGCGGCGCGTGATCGAGTTGCTCAGCGCGGTTGATGCCGACGGCTATGTCTTTCGCGTCGATATGCGGTTGCGGCCCTCGCCCGAGGCCAGCCCCATCGTCCTGCCAATCGAAGCGGCGATCAGCTACTATGAATCGAGCGCGCTCGCGTGGGAGCAAGCCGCGTTTATCCGTTCGCGGGTATGTGCCGGTGACCAGGCCATGGGCGACTATTTCCTGAAAGCCATCCAGCCGTTTATCTGGCGCAAATCGCTCGATTTCGGGCAGCTGAAAAACATTACCGCGATGACCGGGCAAATCCGCGCGGCGTATAGCAAGGGCCAGAAGCTCGGCCCCGGTTTTGACGTCAAACGCGGACACGGCGGTATCCGCGAGTGCGAGTTTTTTGCTCAAGCGCACCAGTTGATCCACGGCGGGCGTGATGCCGCTTTGCGCGTTGCTGACACTCGCGCTGCGCTGGCCGCCTTGGGTAATGCTGGGTGGATCAAGCTCAGCGAGGCGGAGACGCTGAGCCGCGCCTACGAAACGCTTCGCACCGTCGAGCACCGGTTGCAAATGCACGATGACCGGCAGACCCATTCTATCCCCGAGAACCCTGAAACCGCCGATGTCGTCGCGCGGCTCCACGGCCTGGAAGACAGCGAAGCGTTGCTGGCGTTGTTAAGACCAATAACTGCCGAGGTCGCGGCAATCTACGACCGGATGGTGGACGAGAATGGCACCGATGGCCCGCTCCTTGCCGACGAAGGCCTGCCGCTTGAAGAGCAGCTCCGCGACATGGGATACACCGATCCAGCCGCAGTGATGCAGCGGCTGGTCCATTGGCGCAGCGGCAAAATCCGGGCTGTCCGCAGCACATCGGCGCGCGACGCGTTCGAGGCGGTGTTGCCTGCAATCATGGCCGCACTGGCTCAGGCCCCCGACCCGGCGCAGGCACTCGCCCGGTTCGACAATATGATCGAAACGATGTCGAGCGCGATCAACGTGTTCCGTTTGCTTGAGGCACGGCCCGCTTTGCTGCAACTGGTTGCCGACATATTGAGCTACGCGCCGACTCTTGCCGAGGCGTTGGGGCGCAACAGCGAATTTCTCGATGCACTGATCGATAGCAGCGCGCTGGATTTGCCCGGCGACGCGGCCACACTGACTGCTGCCATTGAGGCGCGGGTTGGAGAAGCCGATTATCAGTCTTTACTCGACATTGTCCGGGTCTTTGTCGGCGAGAAACGCTTTGCGTTGGGCGTTCAGCTAATCGAGGGAAGGAGCGATTCGCTCGCCATTGCGGCAAGCTATGCGCATCTGGCCGAGGCGGCACTTCGCGTATTGACCGATGCGACCATCACCGAATTTGAAAAGGCGCACGGCCAAATTCCCGGCAGCGAGCTTGTTGTGTTGGCACTCGGGCGTTTGGGCGGAGAAGCGTTGACCCACGCATCCGACCTTGACCTGGTGCTGCTGTTTACCGGTAGTTTTGCGGCGGAATCGAATGGCGACCGGCCGCTCGGCGCGACGCAGTACTTTAATCGATTGGCTCAACGGATAGTTGCCGCGCTGACAGTCCCCACCGCGTCGGGTGCGCTTTATGAAGTCGATACAAGGCTACGCCCGTCGGGCGCTGACGGCTTGCTGTGTGCGTCGGTCGAAAGCTTCGCAAAATATCAGCAGCAGAGTGCGTGGACGTGGGAGCATATGGCGCTTACCAGAGCGCGTGTGGTTTACGGGTCGGCGGGGGCAAAGGCCGAAGTCGATGCCATCGTCGATACCGTCCTGCGTTTGCCGCGTGATCCTGTTTCACTCGTGGCCGATGTCGTTCAAATGCGCAGCGATATGGCCGACCATAAAAAACCCAAGGGCGAGCTCGACGTCAAGCTGCTGCCGGGTGGGCTCGTTGATATCGAGTTTATCGTTCACTCGCTGCAACTCAAAACCGGCGACGGGATATTTCCGCAACTGGGCCGCGCTATAAAGGCGTTGGTTAAAGCCGGTCACGTTACCGGGCAATTTGCCGATGCTGATAATCTACTCAGCCGGTTGCTCATGCTGGTCCGGTTGGTTGCCCCCAATTGCAACACGCCGTCCGAAGCTGCGCAAAATTTGATTGCCAGCAGTTTGGGGTTTGCGAGTTGGCCGGACTTGACGGTCGCGGTCGCTGCGGCCCAAGAAACTGTTTTGGAAGCATGGCGCGAGCATCTGGGCCAGCGAGATTTTTGACGGGATAAAGCAATGACCGATTTGAACGATATCCTACCCGCCGTGAATGTCCTCGATAGCGAAGGGACGTCGGTGAACCTTGCTGGCCTGCCCGCTCCGTTCGTGCTCTTTTTCTACCCGAAGGCCGACACGCCGGGATGCACAAACGAGACGAAGGATTTTACTGCGCTGGCAAGTGAGTTCGCTCAGATCGGTTGCCCGGTCTACGGAATGTCGAAGGACAAACCGGCGAAGCTTGCCAAGTTCGCCGCAAAATACGATCTCGGCGTCACTCTGTTGTCCGACGAAGCCAGCGACGCAACCGAGCAAATGGGCGTATGGGTCGAGAAATCGATGTACGGCAGAAGCTATATGGGCATCGAACGCGCGACATTTCTAGTAGGCACGGACGGCACAATAAAACGGGTCTGGCGCAAAGTGAAGGTCAAAGACCATGCAGCCGAGGTTTTGGCAGCGGCAAACGAACTTCGCTGAATTGCAGTTCCCGGTCGAATGATGCGACCGGCGGCGAATCATATCCACCGCTTAGGCGCTTACGAATATTGACCGAATCATTCGGCAACGGTGGGAACAAAGCGATGCTTTGCGGGTTATCGCAGCATAGGATTGTCCATGATGGGCACTCGAAAATGCAGCCTGTGGGCCATTTTCGAAGATTCGTTCCTGCAATTTTCACAACTTAACCCGTTAGAGCGGCGCTTTGTCCCGCGATTGTGACACGTAGGTTGCAATGACCTGACGTCTCCGTCACCTACCGTCACATAAGGGGTGGACGGATCAACTGTCTTGTAAAACTTCGGGGCTGCGCGCGAGCGCGGGTCGCATTAAAAGGTAATACATATATGGTTTGCAGCGCTTTGGCCGGTGGCCAATCACTGACCCTTAAGATCGTGTCTACGCTTGGCATGGCATTCTGCGCTTTGGCGATGACCGCTCCGGCAATGGCCAATTCAGCCGCCGCTGCAACTTCCGACAGTTTCCGCGTTACACCCGCAGATTTGAAGGCCAATCAGAGCGCGCTTGGCGTTTCTGACCCGGAGTTCCGCGCACTCAGCGACAACTGGGGTGTAATCAACGGCGTTTCTGCCAAGACGACGGTAGCTGTTCCCTCGATCAACCCTGTCGAAATCATGAAGTTCTCCAGCGGCTACGGCTATCGCAGCGCACCAACGCGTGGCGCCAGCCGCAATCACAAGGGAATCGATATTCCCGGCCCGGTCGGCACGCCAATCTTTGCAACCGCCGACGGCATGATCGGTCGCGCACAGTGGGTTAGCGGCTACGGCAAGTTCGTTGAAATCAACCACGGCAACGCGGTTCAAACGCGTTACGGCCATTTGTCGGCGATGAACGTGATGCCTGGTCAGCGCATCAAAAAGGGCGATATCCTTGGCTACATGGGGTCGACCGGACGATCGACCGGCAGCCATCTACATTACGAAGTCCGCATCGCCGGTGAGGCGATTAACCCAACAGCATTTATGGCGCCGATGAACGCAGCCAATGCCAACGCAAACAGCTTGCTAGCATCAAATCAAGCTGGTAGCACAGCTATGGGCGGACCTGCCGAAAACGAGTAAGCAGGTTTTACCAAACGCATCACCTTTGGGAGAGGGTGTAATCTCGGGGCTGGCTTAGGAAACTTCGCCGCCCCTTTTCTTTGCGCGCAATCCGCCTTACATGGGGTGTATGTCCGAAATCCAAGACATTTCTATGACAGACAACGCCGCGCGCCGCGTGGCTGAAATCGCGGTCAAGTTGGGCAAGCCTGCGGTATTGCGGCTTTCGGTTGAAGGTGGCGGCTGTTCGGGTTTCCAGTATCGCTTCAGGATGGCCGACAGCGTGGAGAGCGATGACATTCGAGCCGAAGGCGATGGGGCCAGCCTAGTGGTCGATCCGATCAGCCTCGATCTGGTGCGTGGTTCAGCGGTGGATTTCGTCGAATCGCTTGGCGGTAAATCATTTCAGGTTACAAACCCGCAGGCGCAATCGGGCTGTGGGTGTGGGTCTAGTTTTTCAGTATAGCTGTTATCGACCCTCCAGGTTCAATGTAAAAGAGACGGGAGAAGGGGAGACGTTGGTTTGCGCTTGCTCCTTCAATATTAGCATTTGGATATCTGGTTCCCTTTAAAGGTATAACTGCTTCCGATTGTGGCCGACGGAGCGTGAGTGTAGACTTAAGCTCTCCCCTTTTCCCGTCTCATTTACAATATTACCGACATTTCAAATCCCCACTGGCTTCAAGCCCCAACCGCGTTAAAACGCTTTATGCGTATCGCGACTTATAACATCAACGGCATCAAGGCCCGGCTCCCCCGTTTGCTCGAATGGCTTGAGGAAACGCAGCCCGACGTTGCCTGCCTGCAAGAGGTCAAATCGCAGGACGAAAACTTCCCCGCCTCGGAATTCGAGAAGGTCGGCTACGGCGCAGTCTGGCACGGGCAAAAAAGCTGGAACGGCGTCGCGATTTTGGCACGCGGGTGCGATCCGGTCGAAGTCCAGCGCGGGCTTCCCGGCGATCCGCTCGACGTACATGCACGCTATATCGAGGCAGCAGTTAACGGCGTTGTTGTCGCCAGCATCTACCTCCCCAATGGCAATCCGCAGCCCGGGCCAAAGTTCGATTACAAGCTCGCTTGGATGAAGCGTTTGCGCGAGCGAGCAGCCGAGTTGCTGGCAGCCGAAATTCCAGCAGTGCTGGCGGGCGATTACAACGTTGTTCCAACACCTCAGGACATCTGGGCGCCCGCCGCCTTGCTCGACGACGCGCTCCGCCAGCCGGAGAGTGTTGCGGCTTATCGAAGCATGTTGGCCGACGGCTGGACCGATGCGCTGGCCAGCCATTATCCGATGGGTGGCGTTTGGACCTTCTGGGACTTTCAGGCAGGCGCATGGCAACGCGATCATGGCTTTCGGATCGACCATCTGTTGCTGAGCCCCGCGGTCGCCGACCGGCTGGTTTCATGCGGAGTCGATAAGGAGCATCGCGGTCGCGAAAAAGCCAGCGATCACGCGCCGACATGGGTTGAACTGACAGACTGATTTAATTGTTGTAGCGGTCGCTACATTTTGTTAACTTGCGGCCAATCCATTAGGAGGCCGCAAATGTCCGAACCGAAATCATTTATGCAAAGCCGGATTGGCCTGACCGCTGGCCAGACCCTGATGCTCATCGTTATCGGCGCAGTTCTCTGGTTCGCCGCCGCCGTCCTGTTGCGCACGATCGGCCCCAATGGGGCATTTGAAGGCAACCGGCATATCCTGCTTTACGCGCTGACCATCCCCGCCACCATCCCATTTGTCTGGCTGGTCCAAAAACTGGTTGGGCTGGCCGACGACCGGATTGCCATTGGCTATTCGCTAGCGACGGCCACTGCGTTGCTGCTCGATGGCATCGCGGTTGCTTGGTTCCCATCGCTTTATGGTAGCGATTTGCCGCAAGTCGCGAACTCAGCCGCCGTGATCCTGTGGGGCGCTGGCGTTGGCATGGTATTAGCATTCATCATGAACAGGGAACCGACAACATGACCCTATTCCGGGTTTTGATCCTCGCCAGTTTCAGGGCGAACGACGGCACAAAAATAGTGCTTTTCTGTGAGCCTTGCGCATTGGATTGATAGCCAAACCGTTTCCCTTACGTTCCAACCACCGCTATGGCTAAGCGGGTGACCAGCACGCTACCCGAACTGCCCTTCCCCTCGCTCCATGCCAGCCATGCCGGTATCTGGCTTGCAACGCCTGATGGGCAATTGGGGACGGTTGGCAAAGGGGAGGCAGTCGGACGGGCAGCCGAAACGCCGATGATCATGCTCAACGCGCCATTAGTCGCGCAGCGGTTGGGCTATGCGGAATTATCGGGGCTGGATTTGCTTGAGCTGTTCGCGTTTGTGCATCCGGCGCGGTTTGTTGTGCCGACGGCCAAGGGTTTGGCCGGGGTGTTGGGGATCGAGATAACCACACCCGCTTGTCATCCCCGCGAAGGCGGGGATCCATGGCCTAACACAGAACTTTTTACTGCCGGTCGCTCTGGGCCTGACGCTCAGGCCATGGATTCCCGCCTTCGCGGGAATGACAAAGTTGAGAGTGGGGGTTTGGGCGACCAAGCAATCGCCCCCTTCCTCCTCACCGCCGCACAAAAGCTACTCGCCACCCTCGCCGA
>JANPAM010000077.1:0-1912 GCA_031429915.1 Sphingomonadales bacterium
CTCAATTTATAGTCGGCATAAGTCTTCTCGGCGATTTGCATGCCAAAGCCTTCGACCCTGCCGTCGGCGTAGACGCTTCCGCCCCCTGCATCTCCATTCAAAGCAAATTCGGCGTCGATCAGGTCGCGCCATTCGGCAACCGCGCGCTTGGCACCATTGGCCGATGTTTCCTCGTCGCCGGTGAACAATACGATAATATCTCGTGTGGTTTCGAACTTTTCGGCGCGCAGATATTGCAGCGCCAGCAAAATGCCGGTCATCGCCGCTTTGTTGTCATTCGACCCACGCCCAAGGTAGTAGCCACCCTCTTCGCGAAATTTGAACGGCGGATATTTCCAGTCGCTTTCCTTCGCTTCGACCACATCCATATGCGCCATCAGCAAAATCGGTTTTTTGCCCGAAGGCTTGGCAGCGGGCCAGCGCGCGATCAGCGTTTGGGTGTTGTCGTGATCCTTGACTATGACATTGTTGATGCCAGCCTTGCGGAATTCTGCTGTCAGCAACGCAGTCATTTTCTTGAATTCGGTCGGGCGGCCCTCAACCGTGGGGATTTCCACTATGCGCGCAAATAGATCGCGCTCGGCACCCCTTTTCGGGTCGGGTACCTGCCCATTTGCTGCCGTCAACGCCAGCAATCCAGCAGCTAATATCGATGCACGTCCGATCATGATCGTCTCCCTTTTGGTGATTCTAACGCGGACCGTGGCCTTCCGCCAGATATTCTTCCGACTGCATTTCCAGAAGGCGGGAAACAGTGCGTTCGAACTCGAACCGTCCATCTCCTTCGGGGTAAAGATTTTCAGGAGTTGCATCGGCGCTCGCCAGAAATTTCACCCGGTACTCGTACAGCGCGTCGATCAACGTCACGAACCGAGCCGCCTCATTGCGGTTGTGCGGCCCAAGCGCCGGAACGCCAACCATTATAATACTATGAAAACGCCTTGCGATGGCCAGATAGTCCGACGCACCGCGTGCTTCGGCACATAGACGCTTAAATGAGAACACCGCGACGCCCTTCAGCGTCTTGGGCACATGCAGCATCCGTCCTCCGCCGACATCAAGCTCAAGTGTCGGCACATGCGCGCGGTCCTCTGGCGGATAATCGGTGAGACGGAAGAAGGTTTCGGAAAGCGCCTTGGTAGCTTCAGGGCCATTCGGCACCAGCCAGGTACGTGCATCGCCGAGCCGGTCGCGCCGGTAGTCGGTCGGACCGTTCAATCCGATGATGTCGAGACTTTCCTTTACCAGATCGATAAAGGGCAGGAATAGCTGACGGTTGAGACCGTCCTTATAAAGGTCGTCGGGATGCCGGTTTGATGTTGTCACCACCGTCACCCCCGCCGCAATCAAACCGGTGAACAGCCGCGACATTATCGCCGCGTCGGCCATATTATTCACTACCATCTCATCGAAGCACAGCAGCCGCGCCTCGTCGGCCAGCGCTTCGACCAGCGGCGGTATGGGGTCGCCCTCCTCCTTCTCGCGTTCGACCTTCAGCCGCTTGTGGATATCGATCATGAATTCGTGGAAATGCGCGCGGCGTTTGCGCTTGATCTGAACGCAGTCGAAGAACAGGTCCATCAGCATCGACTTGCCACGTCCAACCCCGCCCCAAAGATACAGCCCGCGCGCCGGATCAGGCTTTCTGCCCAGGAACCGCCAGATGGTGCTACCGCGCGGCGGGACGGCTTCGAGTTCGGCTTGCACCTTGCCGAGGGCCGCAGCGGCAGCCGCCTGATCGACATCGGCCTTCAACTCACCCGTAGCAACCAGTGCCGCGTAGCACTCGGTGACCGACTGGCCGGTCATTTTCTGGTAGGCTTGCGGATCGTACCCGAAAACGCCGCGATTCGGTTTTCGCCTTGAAGCACGAGCCCGCGCATGAATAGCAGTCGGCCTGTTTCCTTGAGCA
>JANPAM010000078.1:0-1531 GCA_031429915.1 Sphingomonadales bacterium
CACCGCGTCGTGGGAATGGCTCGCGCTGCATGGTGGCTGGCAGCGCTGGGCGCCGTGGATGGGGCCGCGACTTGGGCGGTTATTCAGGCGCCAGTCGGGGTAAGCCAATTGACCCATATCCCGTGCGCATGGGCTTCGCCGAGGAGCGCCGGTTCGCTGCCGCCCGGCCAGTAGCTGACTTTTAGTTCATGCCGGAAAGTCGCGCGGTTGGTTTCGAGCGAAATCCACGCCAGCGGTTTTTCGGTCGTCGCTGCTTCGCCTGCCGTCGCCATCGCAGCTTGAATTCGGTGCTGCGTGGCATCGGGTAGGTATTGCCAGACGATGCTGTGCATCAAAACGCGGGTGGTGCCAGCGGCTTGTGGTTTGGTGAGCTGTGCCTCGACAAAATCGGCGGCGTCGGCTTGGATTAGGTTTACCGGAAGCTCGCGTATCATTTCGATGCCAACCTTCATCCGTTCAAAACGCTCTGGCATTTCGGGCCAGATATAGGCCATCAGCCGGTTGGCCGCGACATTATCCCGGACATCAATCGGCTGGATATCGCAACCACGAACCGAATGAATACTGAATAGATCGGCTTGCGGGGGAGGACCGTTCCATTCCGGCTTAATGATCACCGGCGAGTCGGCGGGGCCGCTTACGACACCGCCCAAATCATAACGGTATCGGTCGATGAGCAGGTTCATGCCCGCGCTTGAACCGATTTCGTTCAGTTCGAAATTCGGGGTCACTCGGCTTGCTAGCCAGTGCAGCGCAGCGACAAAATTTGACGACCGCCCCGCCTCATTGGTTTGCGGCGGACTGTCGAACCACGGCAGCAAGGCTTCATCGTGGCGAGCAACGACTTCTGAAATTATCCCCTCCACTGCGCTGGTGCCGGTAATCTCGCCGCGATATATTTTGCCGAGGTCGGGTTCTACCCCGCGCCGGAACAGATCATGGAATCCGCCAGCAATACGCAGTGGCAGGGCATCGCGAAGTACCGCTTGCGGGTTCCAAGCCGCAATTTTCTGGCCGCACAGGCTGTCACCAGCGGCCAAAGTGATCAACGAACGGCAAATCGCAGCAGTGCCCGGAGCACCGTTATTCATGACATGATCGGCCTGGTCATTCAGCCCTGACAAAATTTCCGCATGTATCGCCATATTGCCCTTTACTCCGCCGACCCCTAAAGCGCGGCCATAATGACTGACCGCATCATCTTTGCAATCCCCAAGGGCCGGATTCTCGACGAGGCTCTGCCGTTGATGCAGGCGGCGGGGATCGAGCCAGAAGCCGGGTTTTTTGACGAGGCGAACCGCGCTCTATTGTTCGCAACCAACGACCCGGTGGTTAGCATCATTCGAGTACGCGCGTTCGACGTCGCGACCTTCGTAGCCCACGGCGCGGCACAAATCGGGATTGTCGGTTCCGACGTGATCGACGAGTTCGATTATTCCGAGCTTTATGCGCCGGTTGATTTAGGCATCGGTAAATGCCGGATTTCGGTGGCAATGCCAGCAGGTGCGGCTGACCCGACCAATGGCGGGCA
>JANPAM010000079.1:0-11102 GCA_031429915.1 Sphingomonadales bacterium
CTTCCTCGCGCGATTTGTAAGGAGCCGGGGCCATGTTGGAGTTGGGAAGCGAGAGCCCGATCGCCTCGGCGACGCAGGCCATCGTGTTGGCCGTGAACTGCCCGCCGCACGCGCCGTGGCCGGGACAGGCGACCTTCTCCAGTGCAATCAGCTCCTCGAGTGCGCAGGACCCGGCGGCATATTTTCCGACCGCCTCGAACACATCGACGACGGTCACGTCGTTGCCGTGGAACACCCCCGGCAGGATCGAGCCGCCATAGACGAAGATCGACGGCACATTGAGGCGCAACATTGCCATCATCATGCCAGGCAATGATTTATCGCACCCAGCAAAGCCAACAAGCGCGTCATAACAATGGCCTCGCACCGAAAGCTCGACGGAATCTGCGATGACTTCCCTCGACACCAGAGATGATTTCATCCCCTGATGCCCCATCGCGATCCCGTCGGTTACGGTAATGGTATTGAAGCGCCGCGGCATCCCGCCGCCAGCCTCGACACCCTTGCGCGCAATGTCGGCTTGATAATCTAGCGTTGTGTTACACGGAGCGCTGTCATTACCCGCTGACACAACCCCGACAAACGGCCGGGCAATTTCTTCCTCGGTCAGCCCCATTGCGTAATAATAGCTTCGATGGGGTGCTCGTTCTGGCCCGACAGAAACATGACGGCTGGGAAGTTTGGACTTGTCGAATTGGTTGGTCATGGCAAGCTCGCTTTCGTGGCGGCGTTTATTCAGTTTGTGCCTTTGGACGCAAGCTTTTCCACCACATATTGCGCCATTTCGCCCAAAATAGCTGCAAATCTTTCTTGGGCTTCGCTGGTTTCGACCAAATCTTGCCTGATCTCGATACCAACATAGGGGATTTCGTTCGCTTCTGCATGTTGGTTCATTGTCGCATTGAGGAGCTTGCCCGAATAGGGAAGCTGGTCACCGACAACAATCCCCTCGCCCTCCAGACGCTCAATCGCCAGGTTCGCGGCTGCTTCATATTCGTTATACAATATGCCTATTTCCCAAGGCCGGTGGCCGTACGGATCGATTTCCAAACGCGGCGTAAAGCTATGAATGGACAGAATTAACGCTGGCCGGTGATGCTGCAGCAGATCTGCAAGGCGGGCATGATATATCAGGAAATAGCGGGCCAATCGCGCTTCCCGCGCTGCGGCATCAAGCTGATTGCCCGGAATTTCAATACCGTCGCTCGTCACAGGTATAGCACTCGCGTCACCGGGATAGCGGTTGAGATCGACCACAAGCCGCGAATTGGTTGCTAGAAATGCCGCGCATCCCGAAAGCTCAACAAGGAAGGTCGCAACGCCGGTCACCCCGATATCATAAGCGATGTGCCGCGACAGAAGCCGTCGGTCGATGCCGAGATCGATTTCAGCGGGAACATAATTAGACGCATGGTCGCACACGACCAGAATGCCGCCTTTTACAGGTTGGCCGAGGATGATCCAGGGATCGTTCACCTGAGACACGATGCCATTGTCCACCAGTCGGGACAAGCCTCGATGACAACGCGTTGCGCGGCGTCGCGTTCGTATGCGTTTGCGAACAGTGCAAAACACGTCGCCCCCGAACCTGACATCCGGACGACCTCCGCCTTTGTCTGGTCAAGCAGTTCAAGCACTTCGTTTATTTCCGGGCAGATAGGAATTGCTGGTGCTTCCAAATCGTTTCGACCGCCCAGCGTTGCCTGCCAAGGGTCTGTGACGTCAAGCGCACCACGGTCGATGCCGTCCCAAGCCTTAAAAACCGATGCCGTCGTCACAGGTTGCAGTGGGCTCACCAACAACATATGTTTGCCTCGAATATGTGCGTCCGAAACTGGCAGCAGTTCGGTTCCTGTGCCATCGCCAAAAACCGTCCGGCTTTGCAAACAGGCAGGGATGTCGGCCCCTAAAGGAGCAAGCAGTTGCTCTAACTCGGTATCAGCTGCATCAATCGACCAAAGTCGCCTCAACAATCGCGCCGTCGCCGCCGCGTCAGCAGACCCACCGCCGACGCCCGATGCGACGGGCAGCCGCTTATCCAATGTTATTGCAGCTCCCTGACCAACTCCAAAATACGCCTTCATAAGCAAAGCAGTGCGAGTCACCAGATTGTCCGAGGTACCCAAATTCTGGCCAAAAGGTCCGATGACGCTCAACCAGATGCCGTCAGCCGGTCCGGCTGATATCTCATCACCATCTTCGGCAAATGCGAACAGCGTTTCTAGCTCATGATATCCATCATCACGCCGACTTCTGACGTGCAGCGCCAGATTAATTTTGGCGTAGGCGGTTTCGACCAAACTCGGCATCAAGGCTGGGGAAGCCCGATGTCGATTTTTCCTGCAAGCCGCGATGCGACCTCACCCTCGGCTGTCTGCGAAGCCACGCGCCATGCGTAAATAGCATCGCGCATTCGACCGCTGCGCCAATAAGCATCCCCCAAATGCTCGTTAATCGCCAGATCGTTGCCTGAACCTTTCGCTGCCTTTTCCAACAAAGTTACTGCCTGCGCAAACTCCCCAGTCTGAAAATGCGCCCACCCAACGGAATCCATGATTGCGGTCGAGCCCGGCGCGAATTCGAAGGCTTTGCGGACCATCGCCGAAGCGCGTGCGACGTCTTGATTCCGTTCGAGTAATGAATAGCCGAGATAATTCAGAATTTGGGCGTTGTTGGGATCGATGACCAACGCCAAATCTAGCTGCACGCGCGCGTCTTTCCAATTTCCCGCCTTTTCGAGCGCCGAGGCGAGCAACAAATGATAATGAGCGCGTTGCCGGGGTGATACACCGCCGGTCGCCGCGTTATCGACGATGCTTCGGTAACGCGCCGTGGCACCTGGCAGGTCACCAGCTAGTTCCTCGGTTTGCGCCGCAAGAACTGCGAGGTCCACCGATTTTGGCCAATCCCGAGCAGCTTTTCGCGTCAGGATCATCGCCTCGTTGGGTGCGAGATTCGCCACCCGCTGTTTGACAGCTTGCGGCCAGTATAACGACGTCGGCATTATGGTCTGAGCCAATGCGGATGCCTGCTGGTTCAGACCTTGCGCGGCCAAAGCGTTCGCGAGCATAAGCTTCGCCGGTTCATCGTCGGGTGAATACCATAAAGCAATCCGCGCGAGAACAAGCGCCTGGTTCTTGAGATTTTGCTCCAAAAGCGCTGCCGAGATCCGCACATGCAACGCTGACAGACCTTCTTCCACCGACAGCTTCGCCTTGCGCTTTTTGGTGACCGGTAACGCTTGCCTGTCAGCATCCATCACAGCTTTGACCACAGCATCGGCGAACATATCGTCGCCCTGCGCTGATATGACTGGAGCGGCGCGCAGCATCAGATCACGCGCATAATTGTCACCAACCGCAGCCATGCCTCGCAATCCGAGTTTTGCTTTGGCAAACTCGCCAGTTGCCAGCTGAAGGTAAATCCGCTGATCGTTTGAATAAAATGCGAATATAGGGTCGGCGTTAGCATCCGCTTCCGGAAGATCAGCAGCTTTGCCCTGTGCGACATTGACCCAGCTTTGCAAAATCGGAGTCATAAATCCAAAGTTGCCGCGCACCGATAACTCCTGCGCGGCAAGCCTTGCCATCGGCCAGTTTTTTCGAGTGAAAGCAGCGGCAAACAATAATAGCGGCGCTTCGCCCGATACGTCACCGCGAAGCTCCTGTGCTCGCACTGCCCGGAACGCGGCGACCATATCGCCAGAGCGAATGGCGGTATCGAAAATCCGATCTGCCAGTACCGCGCTATCCGGCGCTTTCTTATACAGCTTGATATAGCCCTTAAGCGCGTCGCCATCGCGGCTACCTATTTCGGCCAACCTGGCTGCGGCAAACAGGTCGACCGTGTCTTCGGTCTTCGCCGAAACCAGCGAGGATATACATGAAAGCGCCGCCGCAACCGCCAGTTTACATATTCGGGTAATTAGGCCCACCGCCGCCCTCCGGGGTTACCCAGTTGATGTTCTGGTTGGGGTCCTTGATGTCGCACGTTTTGCAGTGCACGCAGTTTTGCGCGTTGATCTGGTAGCGCGGTTCTCTGCCGTCTTCCTCGATCCACTCGTATACACCCGCCGGGCAATAACGCGCCGATGGCCCTGCAAATTCCATAAACTCGCTGGTGAATTGCAGGTCCATGTCCTTGACCTGCAAATGAACGGGCTGATCCTCGGCGTGATTGGTATTCGACAGAAAAACCGACGACAACCGGTCAAAACTAAATACGCCGTCGGGCTTCGGATAAGCGATTGGCGTCGATGCAGATTTTTTCTTCAATGCTTTGTGGTCTGAATGATGCTTCATCGTAAACGGCATTCGGATACCGAAATTTTCGAGCCACATATTGATTCCCGAAAACATCGAGCCCCAGAAATTACCGAATTTCTCAACCAGAGGAAGTACGTTACGCACAACCTGCAATTCTTTATAAATCCAGCTGTTTTCGTAAGCAGTTTGATATGCGGCCAACTCGTCATGTTCACGACCGGCGGCTAAGGCTTCAAGCGCCGCATCAGCCGCCAACATGCCGGACTTCATCGCCGTGTGCGTTCCCTTGATCCGTGGAACGTTGAGGAACCCTGCGGTGCAACCGATCAGCGCTCCACCGGGGAATGCAAGCTTTGGCACCGACTGCAACCCGCCATCGCTGATCGCTCGCGCGCCATAAGACACGCGCCTGCCGCCCTTGAGTATCTTCTGAATTTCGGGATGAGTCTTCCAGCGCTGCATTTCTTCGAACGGCGACAGATAGGGGTTTGAATAATTGAGCCAGACGACAAAGCCCAACGCAACCTGATTGTTCGCCTGGTGATACAGGAATGCCCCGCCATTAGCATCGGTCAGAGGCCAACCTTGGCTATGGATGACCCGGCCTTTTGAATGTTGCTCTGCTGGGATATCCCAAAGCTCTTTTATCCCGATGCCGTATACCTGCGGTTCGCAATCCTTATCGAGCGCAAATTGCGGCTTGAGAAGCTTCGTCAGATGACCGCGCACGCCTTCGGCAAAAAATGTGTACTTTGCATGGAGTTCCATGCCCGGCATGTAGTCAGCCTTGTGGCTGCCATCACGGGCAATACCCATGTCGCCCGTGGCAACGCCCTTTACGGAGCCGTCCGGATTGTAAAGGATTTCAGCGGCGGCAAAGCCAGGGAAAATCTCGACCCCCAGATTTTCTGCCTGCCCCGCCAGCCAGCGGCACAGATTGCCGAGAGAGCCGGTGTAGGTACCCTTATTGTGCATGAAGCCGGGTGTCAGGAAATGCGGGACGTTGAACTTGCCGGTTTTAGACATCACCCAATGCTGGTTGTCGTTAACCGGCGCGTCGGCCAGCGGGCACCCTTGCTCGCGCCAATCCGAAATAAGCTCATCAAGCGCCTTGGGATCGATGACTGCACCCGACAGGATATGCGCGCCGACTTCGGAGCCCTTTTCGAGAATGCAGACACTAACGTCGGGCGATTTCTGTTTGATGCGGATCGCAGCCGCGAGACCCGCTGGTCCCGCGCCTACAATCACGACGTCATATGGCATCGATTCCCGTTCATTCATTGTCTTAGTCCTTTACCCCATCTGACAATCGGGCCATCGCTTTAAACGAACAGCCCGTGGTTATTGCCATGCCAAGCAATTGACCCCGTCGTCAACCAGTGACTGAAAGAGAATATGCACGAACAGGGGCAGTCTGCCGCATCCCAAATAATACAATCGCTGAACAACTGGTGGGAACTGGCTGGCGTCGATTCGGCTGTCGGCAATGAGGCGGTTGATTGGCTCGCTTTAGATGCCAAGCCCGGGACTGTTTCGCAAGCGCCGGTAAAGAAAGTACCGCAACCGGAATTGCCAGCAAAGGCAAAGCCCGAATGGCCGCAGGACACTGAGACTTTGCGCCGAATGATATTCGAAGGCGCGGCATTGCCCGGCAACACATTTGGCGGTCGCTCGGTAGCACCTGTCGGGCCGGACAAAGCCAAGCTGATGGTGATTTCGGATTTGCCAGATGCTGACGAATTGGCGGCGGGTGAACTGGGCAGCGGCGCTACAGGCAAGCTGCTTGAACGGATGCTTGCGGCAATTGGTATGGAGTTGGGCGATTGCTATTGGACGACACTAGCAACGACAGCCCCCGCGACAGGCGAACTGGCGGATTCAGTCTTGCCCGAACTGGCAGATTTTGTCCGGCATCAGGTCAGTTTGGTTGATCCCGAACACATCATCGTTCTCGGTTCATCGGCTTGCCGTGCACTGCTCGGCCTGGAATTGATGGAAGCGCGCGGAAATTTACAGGATTTTAACCATGATGGCGGCAAAAAGGCGGTTCTGACGACGTTCCATCCGCGAACTTTAATCGCCAGGCCTCAGATGAAGGCCCAAGCGTGGAAAGATTTGCAGATGGTCGTGAAAAAGGACAATATGTGAACAAGCTTATATTGTTAGCATCTGTTTTCACGCTCGCACCGGTCTGTGCAGTGCATGCAAACACCAGCGACGAATTTCGCGCGGCCGTTTCGGCTCAACCAGCACCAACGGTGCTCAGTAAATCCGAAAAGAACGCATTTTCCGATATCTATACCGCCATTCGAGCACAGAAATGGGTCGATGCGGCGACGTTGATCGATAGGATGGCTGCTGGACCGATGACGTCTATGGCGCGGGCTGAACTGTACCTCGCGCCAAACAGCCCAAAGGTCGAGGCCTCCCAATTGCAGGCGTTGCTGAACGCCGCACCCTATTTACCGCAAGCCGAACAGCTCGAAATCATGGCGCGCAAGCGCGGCGCGGATGCCCTGCCCGAACGGCCTGGACAGCGCCGCTTTGCGTATCTTGGTGGGGCACCGAAGCGTGATCTGCCAACGAATGCAGCCGGCGAAGGTTTGCGCGGTGAACTTCAGGCATTTATCAAAAATGATGACCCACGGTCCGCAGAGTCGCTGCTGGACAGCAAGGCTGGAGAACTGTCTACCGAAGCACTGACGGAGCTGCGATACCGTGTCGCATGGTCTTATTATATCGAAAATGACGACGCCTCGGCAAAACGTTTGGCAGGGGTCGCTCGCATATCCGGCGGCGAATGGGGCACGCAGGGACAATGGGTCTATGCTCTTTCGTCGTGGCGTCTGAAAGATTATTCAGCCGCCTTCGAAGCCTTTGACGCGGTGTCGCGCAATGCCGCTGGCGATGACTTAAAAGCCGCTGGCTTGTTCTGGAGCGCTCGGGCAGCGATGGCAGCAAAGCAACCGCAGCAAATGCAGACTCGCCTGCAAAATGCTGCGCAACTGCCTGAGACATTTTACGGGTTACTCGCCAGCGAAGCCTTAGGGATGGAACCCATCGCCAGCAAAGCAGCACGAGTTGCCAGGCTCGACTGGAACGCCCTTAAATCACAGGAAAACGCGCAGCTTGCTGTAAGCCTTGTGGAAATTGGCGAAACAAAGCTGGCGGACGAAGCTCTGCGCTTTCAGGCAAAGATCGGTGCAGCCAACCAACACGCAAATCTTGCCCAACTCGCTGGATCGCTCAATCTGGCATCGACTCAATTCTGGATGGGACATTACGGCCCATCGCGCGACCACAGCAACGCGATGGCACGCTATCCTATGCCGAATTGGGAGCCGACAGGTGGTTGGCGCGTAACGCCTTCACTCGTATACGCCCATGCGCTGCAGGAATCGAATTTCCGGACGGATGTGGTCAGCCCTGCCGGAGCTCGTGGCCTGATGCAGGTCCGTCCCGGTACAGCAGGTAACATGGCCCGCGCGCGCGGCGTCGGTTTTACCGCTGCCGAACTGGATAGGCCGAGCGTAAACCTCGAATATGGTCAGTCCTACCTAGAAAAACTGCGCGATATGCCAGCAACCGGTGGGCTGCTTCCCAAGGTGATCGCGGCCTACAACGCAGGCCCAACCCCCGTTACTCGCTGGAATACCGAAATCCGCGACAATGGTGATCCGCTGCTGTTTATCGAATCGATCCCCTATTGGGAAACACGCGGCTATGTTTCGATTATCTTGCGCAACTATTGGATGTACGAAATGCGCGACAACAAGGCATCGGGCAGCATGAACGGCCTTGCACAATATCTGTGGCCGCGTTTCCCGAATGAAAAAGGCAGCATCGCTGTACCGCGTTCTAGCCAAGGAGACCGAATTGCCGCTCGATGAATCCCGTGAATTCCGGCCCGTCAACATCGCCCTGCTAACGGTGTCCGACACGCGCACAGCGGAGGACGACACCAGCGGGGACATATTGGCCGAACGGATATTGTTGGCAGGGCACCACATTATCGAACGTGCGATTTTGCGAGACGACACCTCGCTCATCACCGCGAGATTGCACAACTGGATCGACGACGAGCGCATTGACTGTGTGGTTTCAACTGGCGGCACCGGCCTGACCGGACGCGACGTTACGCCCGAAGCACTCGACCGCGTAAAGACCAAAGATATTCCCGGTTTTGGCGAGTTGTTCCGGATGCTGAGCTATCAAACCATCGGCACATCAACGATCCAGTCACGCGCCTGCGCAGTATTGGCGCGCGGTACCTATATCTTTGCCCTGCCCGGCTCCAACGGCGCTGTGAAGGACGGCTGGGACGGAATACTGGTACATCAACTGGATAGCCGGCATAGACCGTGCAACTTTGTCGAGTTGATGCCAAGGTTACGCGAAATTTAGCGCCTACTTCTTTTTATTCGCGATCTCAGTGAGAAGTGCATCTATTCGCTCGTCCAAAATGGCCCGCGCGTTGAAATAATCGTCATTGACCGACGGCAAATCTGACCAGTCCCTCACATCCTCATGAACAACCGCCGACGGAAGCGGATTAAAATTGACCAAGATGTCTGCTGTTGCCCAGTCGGTAAATTGCAGCGGCATGGCTCGTTCGATTGTCGTGTCAATGCCGTCAGCGCGAAGCTGTTGTTTGAGGTGCGGCGAAACATGGTCCTCGATGACGATACCGCGCGAAATCACTTCGACCGCAATGCCTCGCTCTTGCGCGCGTTGCCGAAAGATTTCGCGGGCGATTGCACTTTTTGCGGTGCCCGCTTGGCAGACGAATAATATTTTTGGTGGTTTGGCAGATAATTGGGTAACGCAGCCTGAGGACAAGCCACTCGTCAACAGCAACGACGCGATAAGTAACGCTCGCCGATTAAGCGAAGCTTGATTTATATTTTTGAATTCCATGCTTTTTGCGCTCCCATTCTACAGAGATGCGCGGTCGTTGGGCGATAGCCTAAACGGGAAACCGCTTTGTCCCGCTTGCCGATGCTATCCGAAAGAAGTCACCACTACAAGCAGTCGCTACCGTGGAAACCGGATCACAAACCCCGTTCCGCGCGCCTGATGTTCCCGCTCAAGCCTTCCCGATATTTGCCGCAGCAATGCGTTGACGATCATCATGCCAAATCCGTTGCTGGCATCCGGGTCAAAGGCAGCGGGGAGGCCCCGACCATTATCGCTGACGGCAATCGATACGTCTTTGTCATCGGTAGCAACAACAATTGAAATCTCGTTCTGCGTCTGGCCGTCGAACGCGTATTTAATTGCGTTGGTCAAAAGTTCGCCGATAATCAATGCCAGCGGCACAGCCTGATCCATTTGCAAGCTGACCTGGGCACGGTCCTCAAATTTCAGGTCAATGCTATCCGGAGCCGCAAAAGCACCCAGAGTTTCGATAGAAAACTCTTGGATATAGGTGCCCAAGTCAACGTTGGTATGACCACCTTCTGCATATAAATGCCGGTGCAGACTGGCGACGATGTCAACCCGCGAACATGCTTCGCGAAGGCTTTGCTTGAGCTCGACAGAGTTGGTGGCGTTTGACTGTAGCGTCAACAAAGATGTAACGATCTGCAAGCTGTTTTTGACCCGGTGATTTACTTCATAAAGCAACGCCTCCTTCGTCTCGACCGCCTCTTCCAACGCTTTTTCGGTCGCATAACGCTTGGTATCATCGTGGATAGTCAAAACCGCACCGATTTTATTGCCCTGCTCGGCATAAACAGGCTGCGCATTTCCAATCGCCAATACTTCGCTGCCGTCGGCTCGGCGGATCAACCAACGGGCACCAATCACCGTTTCATTATTCAACACGGCACGGGTTAAGGGCAATGTCTCCGTTGGATGCGGCACGCCGCCTTCGGTGAACAGACTATAGGCCTCGGCATAATCATCCGGCTCGACGTTTAGTTTGCTGACACCGTGCAGTTTGTTCGCGGCATCGTTGACGAACAGGATTCGACCATCGGGATCGGTAATGATGACGCCTTCGACCAATTGTCCAAGGATTGCTTCACGGTACGAGCTGACAGCCAGCAACTGGCCCTTCGCCAGTTGCAGTTCCGATTCAGCAGATTGCTGCGCCGAAATGTCGGTATGAACTCCGACCCAACCAACGACATGCCCGTCATCATCGCATGCGGGCTCGACCTTTGTCAGAAACGGTCGAAAAACTTCATCCGCCCCCTTTAGCGGAAGCGTCAGTTCGAATGATATATGCGCTGCGGCCGCGTGTTTCCAAGCCGCCATCATCTCCAAAAGCGTTTCCGGATTATGCGCGGATCGCCAACCACCATTGGCCATTTGTTCGTCATTGGTACCGCAATAGCTATGCCAGCGTTTATTGAACCAGACGATTTCGCCGGCCACGTTCGCCATCCAGCATAACGTGGGCACGTTTTCGGCAAAAAGTTTAAGCTGTAAATTATCCATAGTTCGACTTGTCACGGCTCCAGTTGACAACGACCTGCACGGCTTATGTCGAATTTACAATATCCTATAGATATGTTCTTTATTTGTTCTGCAAGTTGCTTTATACTTTGGGAATGTCAAAATCGCTTCATCCTGCTTTGATGTCTGGACGCGGTGCGCCTGCAAATGTGGTGCCAACGCGGTTCAATTTAAATGCGCGGGAGGCGGACGGTGATTGGCTCGACTCACGTGAATTGCTCGATGGTCCAACGGCTCGATTGAAAACCACGGTTACCGAGGAATTTCCGAAGTCGATTTTGAGCTTCAATACCTCGCCCGATCTGCCGTTTGACCGATCAGTGAACGCCTATCGCGGCTGTGAGCATGGTTGTGTCTATTGCTATGCACGGC
>JANPAM010000080.1:0-6934 GCA_031429915.1 Sphingomonadales bacterium
TGGCAAGCGCCGTCGCCTGTGGGCGCTTAGCGACGCCGTAATGTAGTTCGCCCGCTGTAACTGACGAGATTGAAAGTGACGACAGCGGTACCGACGCGGCGCGAGCGCATACCCGCTCGCGTTGCCGCAGGATGTCGCTGACTGCATTGGTATCAAGCAGATAGCGCGCCGTCATGCATTGTCCAATCCGGCGAAAGGATCGCGGTCTTGCGATGCTGTCCTCCGGTCTTCGGGATCGAGAAAATCATCGGGTATGTCGGCGTTAAGCAAATGCGCAAAAGCAAAAAAATGTTCCAAGCTCTCTGGTTTCCGCGATAATATCACATCGCCGGTTTGCTCATCGCGACGGATATTTACCTCGCTACCTTCAAAGCGAAAGCTTAGCGGCAAGCGCACAGCCTGACTCTTACCGTTCCGAAATAGTTTGGCGGTCTGTCCCATTTTCAATCTCCGAATATATATTTTAGTATATCATGGATTGATCGCTGGGGAAACGCCTAATGTGAAACGACGTTTCATGGCTGCTTTGTAATCATATGCGCGTCGGTGGCCGCAGTTCATAGTTAGGGTCCGGACCCTAAATACATCAGTTAACGGGACGGCCCGGCTGCCCCTAGGCCGGGGACGCCGAATAGGCTGCCCCCGTTTCGTCGCCTCCAAACCTCTAAATATCGGTAGCGACAAAAGTTCTAGGTTTGAAACCTGCCATGCCGCCATCGAGCAGATTGTCTAGAAGTTCGCCAAGTCCGGTTTCGATCCGCCAATCAAGATAGCGCTGATAATGCTCGGGCGATTCCCAATATTCGATCAGGGTAAAAGTATCGGTCTCTTGATGCAAATAAGTCTCGATTGAAATGCAACCATCGAATGCGCGCGTATCGGGCAAGGCGGCTCGAAGCGAAGCCTCCAGTTCCTCCAGCTTCCCGCTCTTGGCAGGGAACTCAGCAATTGCCAGCGTCTTCATGATCATCCTCCCTCTAATTTACCGTTTGTCACAAATAGCAGCAAAACCTGACGCGAGTGAATCTTTCCAATCCTGACCCGATGGGGTGTAAATTGCGGTGACAGAAATTGCGGTGACACTTATTTCTGATGCCTACGGCATGTAAAAAATAGTGCACTGTAACCGCAATAACAGACACAAAGACACGAAGATGTGGTGTGAGCCTCAATCGTCATGTCTCGCAGCAACGGTTGCCCAAAGCTTCATTGGTGTCGATTGCGCGAGGCGCAGGGGGTAATCTTTCTTTGTGTCTTCGTGTCTTCGTGTGAGGCAAATCGGCAATGCCTTGAAAACAGCGTCAACGTGCAAATTCATGCTTGCAAAGTAGGATTTGGCCTGCCAGCTCTTGCCCATACATGGTCAACCGCCCGATAGTTGTATGGGCCTGCAATCAGCTTTTCGTATAGGCACAAACGACGGCCTGACCGCGAGGGCGCGTCGGGTACCATTCCACCTTTTATAGGCCAAAATTCCTCATAAACCGCAGATTTGCGTGTCACTCGATTCCGGAATCGGTGTCACCCAGTGTCACCTTTTGTCATCCTGCCGGTCTCACTCCCCTGCGCTTCGTAATGGCCAGCCTGGGAATCACCACCACCTTCCCTAACGACACCATTGCCTTAATCGCGCGGTTAAGGCACGGGTTTGGGATGGCCACAAAAGCTCCTCCCGCATATGATATGTCGCTTGTCGACCATGGGTTTGAAGCGACCGAACTCAAAGGGCTGACCTATCCGCTGGGCAGTCATGCGCCCGAATACGGTGCAATTTACCAGTTAGCGCCTGATCTTGGCTGGACCCGGATGCCGGTGCCGGGGAACCTCAATCATATCAATCTTTGGCTGCTCGATGACGACGCGCCAGACGGCAATGGCTATGCGATTGCCGATACCGGGCTGTTTTTGCCCGACGTGGTTGATTACTGGAAAGGCTTGTTTGCTGGCGCTTTGTCAGAGCGGCAACTGACACGAATATTCGTTACCCATTTTCACCCAGACCATGTTGGTTGTGCGGGGTGGCTCGCCAACAAATTCAAAGTGCCGGTGTGGATGAACCGCACCGAATGGTTACTGGCGCGGATGCTGACGAGTGACATCAAGGAACACCCGCCCGAGGACATTCTGCGATTGCGCAAGTCTTACGGATATGACGAAGAACGGCTCGACAAAATGCGGAGTGGCGGATGGGGCAACTTTGCCCGCGCCGTTTCGCGGCTGCCCAGCGGGCACCACCGGTTGGACGACAATGCGGTGGTCCGTGTTGGCAATCGTGATTGGCACATTCTGACCGGCGGCGGACACACGCCTGAACATGCCTGCATGGTCGATCACCAGAACGGCGTGATTATTGCGGGCGACCAGATTTTGCCGCGTATTACCTCGAATGTGTCGATCATGGACAGCGAGCCCGACGCCGATCCGCTGGCCGAATGGCTTGCATCGATCGCGAAGTTCAGGGCTGCATTGCCCGACGATATGCTGGTGCTTCCGGCACACGGCTTTCCATTCAAGGGCGTGCATGCGCGGCTCGACAGGCTGGCGTCGGGGCATCATGAGCAGCTCGACCGGTTGGAGGCGGCGCTTCGCGAAAAGGAAATGCGCGCAGTTGATACGTTTGGATTGCTGTTCGGTAGGCCGATTGACGACAGCATTTACGGCCTCGCCACCGGCGAGGCGATGGCCCATTTGCGGTACTTGGAACGTGCAGGGCGCGCCACCATCGAAGTTCGTGACGGTGTGGGCTGGTATAGTTCGAAATAATATCGCAAACATATCCGATGAAAGCATGGACCGACGATTATCTGCACCCGACGGTATGGGGCCAGCAGTTCGAGCCGCTGGCGCTTCACGATATGTTTTTCCAGTCTGCGGAGCGGATGGGTCCGGCGGCTTTGGCCGACTTCATGGGCCGCAAATATAGCTATGCCGAAATGGCTGAAGCTGTGCGCCGCGTGGCAAAATGGCTACAGGACAAAGGAATAGGCAAGGGCGATCAAGTCGGGCTGTTCCTGCCGAACGTCCCGCATTATATCGCGGCATATTATGGCGCGCTGGCGGCTGGCGCGACGGTGGTCAATTTTTCGCCGCTCTATTCGGTTGACGAGCTGGCGCATCAGGTGGCCGATAGTGGCACCAGCATTTTGTTCACCGTATCGGCGGCGGCATTGTTGCCGAATGCGATCAAGGTGCTTGACCAGTCAGGCCTTAAGGAACTCATCGTCGGCAGCGTCGCCGAGGCATTGCCGCTCGCGAAAAGTTGGGCCTACCGCTTGTTCAAGCGCAAGGATATCGCTGCTATCCCCGCAGATAGCCGGATTACGCTCTATGCCGACTTGCTCGCCAACAAGGGCGATTATGCGGTCCAACCTTGCAACCCTGAAACCGACATTGCGCAGCTGCAATATACTGGCGGCACTACCGGCACACCCAAGGGCGCAATGCTCAGCCACCAGAATATCACGGCAAATGCACGGCAGATAAATTGCATCGACCCGGAATCTCGGTTTAACAAACCAGACGCGCCGATGGACGACCGCATCCTGGGCGTGCTGCCGTTCTTCCACGTATTTGCGAATGCGACCGTGCTCAATCGAACGATTTGCAATGGCGGCGAAATCATCATGCTGCCGCGTTTCGAGGCAAAGGCAGCACTTGCCGCGATCAACCGTACTCATGTGACTTCACTGCCCGGCGTACCGACGATGTATCAGGCGCTGCTTGATTGCCCTGACATTGCAAAAACCGATTTCACTTCGCTTCGCGCCTGCATTTCTGGCGGCGCTCCGTTGGCGGCTGAACTGAAAGCAAAGTTTGAAAAGGTCAGCGGCGCGGTGGTGATCGAAGGCTACGGCTTGACCGAAAGTTCGGGCGTAGTCTCGTGCAATCCGTATAACGGCGTCAACAAACTGGGCAGCATCGGCCAGCCGATCCCCGGCACCGACGTCAAACTGCTCGACAAGGAAGACCCGACCAAGCCGGCACCGGACGGTGAACCCGGCGAGCTGGTGTTCTCTGGCCCGCAGGTGATGCGCGGCTATTGGAACCGCCCCGACGCCGACGCCGAAGTGTTCGTTGGCAATTACCTACGTACCGGCGACGTTGCGACAATCGACGGGGACGGTTTCATTTTTATCGTTGACCGGTTGAAAGACATGATCTCAGTCGGTGGGTTCAAGGTATTTCCCAGCCAGATCGAGGATGTCTTGTACAAGCATCCGTCAGTTAAAGAGGCAGTGGTGATCGGCGTGCCCGACGCTTATCTCGGCGAACGCCCGCGCGCGTACGTGACGCTGCAAGAGAACGTGCTGGCAGAAGGCGACACGCTCACCAATTGGCTCAACCCACAGCTAGGCAAGCACGAGCGTGTGGAGGCCGTTGTCGTGCGCGACGCACTCCCCAAGACGATGATCGGGAAGCTCGACCGAAAGGCACTGCGCGTCGAAGTCGGGGTCTGATGGCTCACGATCCGCCGCTCATTCGCAAAATCATCCATGTCGATATGGATGCGTTTTACGCCAGCGTCGAACAGCGTGATAACCCTGATCTTCGGGGGAAACCGGTCGCGGTTGGCGGGTCTTCCAAACGCGGTGTTGTCGCGGCGGCGAGTTACGAGGCGAGGGCGTTTGGTGTCCGTTCGGCAATGCCCTCGATCACGGCGCAGCGCCAATGCCCCGACCTGATTTTTGTAAAGCCGAGGTTCGAAGCGTACAAATTGGTGTCGCGCCAGATTCGTGAGATATTTGCGCGCCACACCGACATCATCCAGCCGCTGTCATTGGACGAGGCGTATCTCGATGTCACGCATGACAAGACGGGGCTTGGATCGGCAGTTAAGGTCGCCAAGGCAATTCGCGCCGCGATTGCCGCTGAAACCGGCCTCACCGCCAGCGCCGGGGTCAGCTACAACAAGTTTATCGCCAAGCTCGCCAGCGACCAGAACAAACCCGATGGGTTGTGCGTTATCTTGCCCGATCAAGGCGCCGAGTTCGTCGCAGGCCTCCCCGTGCGCCGCTTTCACGGCGTCGGCCCGCGCACCGCCGAAAAGATGGCGAAGCTCGGTGTTCATACCGGTGCCGATCTTGCCCATAAGGACGAGGCATGGCTTGCGTATCATTTCGGCAGTTGGGGCGGGTATCTCCATCAGGCTGCGCGGGGCATCGACGACCGGCCGGTCAACGCCAACAGCATTCGCAAATCGCTTGGCGGCGAGACAACCTATTTCGACGACAAACGTAGCGAGGATGAACTGCGCGCCGCATTGGAGGACATCATCGAACTGGTCTGGGAGCGGATCGAACGCTATCAGGCGCGGGGTAAAACACTCGTCCTGAAAGCGCGCTATTCCGATTTCCGGACAGTCACCCGATCACGCACTGTCGGCCACATCATCACCGAACGTGCAGAATTCGCTAAACTGGCGCACGCGCTGCTCGACCAGATTTTACCAGCTGAGCTGGGCATCCGGCTGCTCGGGTTGACGCTCTCCGGACTGGTTGGCGAGGACGCGGTTCCGGACGACGCAACGCCGCAATCGAGTTTTGCATTCGACAGCATTGAAAACTGAAGATATTCAGCATATATCATAAAACTGTTATAGCCATATAATACAGGGAGCGTGTTTTGGCCCGTCCGCAAACCGATATCGAAGCTGGAAAACAGGAACTTTTGGGTGTCGTCGATGACCTCGTTCGCAAGCGAGGGACTGCAGATATTTCGATGACCGACCTTGCCGCAGCCGCAGGAATGTCGCCTTCCAACCTCTACCGTTTCTTTGAAAACAAAGACGCTTTGCTAGAGGCGGTGGCCGAAAAGTTCTTTGCAGAAAAAATCAGGATCATGGAGGAAGTCATCGCTTCCGATCTGCCCGCGCGCGACAAGATGTTTGCGTTCTTTGCCCGGCGGTTTGCGGTAATGGTCGAACAGTACGAATCCGAACCCGATTTGCTGAAAAGCTATCTAGAGATTGGCCAGCAAAACTTTGAGGTTGTTCGCGGTTACGTCGATCTAGGCGATCATTATCTGGCGGTAATCGTCGCCGACGCGATGGGTGAGGGGTATTTTCAGGGGCTGTCGATTGACGAGGCCGTGTCGCTGATCAACCAGATGACTCAGTGCTACACCAATCCCGAAGCGATTATTTATATCGGTACCGTCAAATTGAAAGAAGCCAAACTGGCGCGCATAGTCGATACGATATTCGCTGGATTGGGCAAATCATTCCAGGCACAAACGGCAAGCGTGCCGCATATCAAAATTGTGTCCTAACTCCTCCATGCAAGCAGGAAATCGTTGAGCGATGGACCGCGTCCTCGAAGATTTTCTTGGCGACCCCGATGCCGACACATCGGCGTTGTACGATGTCGAACGCATAAAAGCGCTCCTTGAGGTTGCGGCGCGTGAACGGCGATCGGTCAGCTATTCCGAACTGCTGCTGATGCTCGGCTTTCGGTTCACCCGCCCGAAAATGCGCGCCGTGTGCAAGACGCTCGACAAGATCGACCAGCTAAACGCTGCCAATGGCACACCCGCGCTCGCGGTGCTGGTTGTGCGCGAAGGCGACGGCTTGCCGGGACAGGGATGGTGGACGGGGCGTAGCGGCTATCAAGGTGAGTGGACGGGGTCGGAAGCGAAGTCATATGTCGCTCAGTTACAGCAGCACGTGATTGACTATTGGACAACGCGCTAAGGACTTGCGCGGGCGATTGAGCGCGGTATCGTGACGCGATGATGCAACAGGCCCAGGATTTTCTCGACGAGAGCGACGCGTTACGCTCGCTGCTTGCCCCGCTCGACGACCCCGCGTTTGAAACGCCAACGCAGTTTAAGGGTTGGACGATCAACAACATCCTGCGTCACCTCCATGTGTGGAATATCGCTGCTGACCTTTCGCTGACTGACGAAGCGGCATTTGCCGATTTCATGGCGCACATGG
>JANPAM010000081.1:0-17154 GCA_031429915.1 Sphingomonadales bacterium
AATTCGCTCATCAGATAGATGAAGCCCTTGCCCTCTTCGCCAAGGCAATTGGTCATCGGAACGCGGACGTCCTCGAAGAACAGTTCCGACGTATCGGCTTCGTCCATGCCGATCTTGTCGAGGTTACGCCCGCGCTTGAACCCTTCGCGGTCAGCTTCGACCAGAACGATGGACATGCCTTTGTAGGCAGGCTGGATTTCGGTGTCGGTCTTGACGCAAACTAGGATCAGGTCGGCATTCTGGCCGTTGGTGATGTATGTCTTGCTGCCGTTAATGACATAATGATTGCCGTCTTTTCTGGCGGTGGCCTTCATTCCCTGCAAGTCGCTGCCAGTGCCGGGTTCGGTCATCGCGATGGCGGTGATGACTTCGCCCGAAATCATCTTGGGCAGCCAATGCTTCTTCTGCTCTTCGCTGCCGTAACTTGTGATATAATTGACCACAATGTCCGATTGCAGCGAGAAACCAGTCGCCGCGCCGCCGTAATAGGCGCTTTCTTCGTCGACGATGGCGTTGTAGCCGAAGTCCAGCCCGAGCCCGCCATATTCGACCGGCGCGGTGGGGCAGAGCATCCCGACTTCGCCCGCTTTTGGCCAGATCGATTTGGGGACGATGCCGTCTTCCTGCCACTGCTTCGCGTTCGGCGCGACTTCCTTTAGCAGGAATTGGCGGACAGACTGGCGGAAAGCCTCATGGTCTTCATTATAGGCACTGCGCGGAATCGTATCGAGTGACATGGAAATTCTCCTGCAAAATTTGCCGGTGAATGCGGCGAGTTGACGCCTGCGTCAAGCCAAATTTAATCGTGCGATTAAACTGGCTCGCCTGCATCGCGGGCACGCTCGGCGATGGTCCGCTCTGCAGCAGGCAGCATCCGGTAAGCCGCGATCAGCAGGCCAAGCGCAATTGGTGCGACGCCGATCAACGACAATATCCCGACGCGTAAGTTACCGACCAGCTTGCCGTCGACCATCGTTCCCGTCAGATCGGAAATCTGCCCCACCATATACGGGCCGAAGGACAGGCCGACGAGCGTTGTCCCAAGGAAAAACGCGGCGGTCGCGGTGCCGCGCATCCGGGGGAGGACCAAGTCTTGCGTGGTGGCAGCGGCGGCACCAAGCGCCGTCGCGCCGAACATGCCAGCCAGAAACTGCATCGAATAAAACAGGGTGGAATTTTCTGTGGTGAAGCCGATCCAGATTGGAATGACCGGCGCGACTACGCCGAACATCACGACCAATATCCGTCCGGCAGGATTTGTCGCACGCAACGCATCGGCGATGCGCCCGCCTAAAATTACCCCGATAAAGCCACTTACCGCGCCGTTGGCGCCCAAGATAAATGCCAGTTCGGCTTTGGGCAGACCGAGCACGGTTTCGGCATAGGGCGCAGACCAGAACGCAAGCGCATAGGCCGCCAGCGAAACCAGCCCGTAGCCAAGCGTCGTACAGATAAAGGCAGGTGTCCCCCAGATAAGCTTGAATGTCGCCGGGTCCTTCGCGCGTAATGCCGAGGCCCAGCTAAACACCGCATAATAGCCAAATCCAACCGCCGACCATTGCGGGAAATTACCAGTTAGTTGAATCATCATGTAGGCAAATGCAGCAATCGCCGCGCCGGTCGCCAAATTGATGACGAGTGCGGACGGACCACGTTGCCACGCTCCAAATATCGTGAACGGTGGAACGATCATCGACAAGTCGCTGACAAATGTGCGGAATGGCGCTGGTGTTTTGGCGGTCGGTACACCGTCCATAGCGCCTCGCATCGGCTCACGAAGCGTTGCAACCCACAAGGCGACCAATAGTCCCGGAATACCGACTGCGAGGAAGGCCGCCTGCCAACCTACCAGACCCATCGGCCCGCCGCCAGGATATGCGTCGTTCCAGCCTTTGACGATCAATGCACCGATAAACAGCGAAACGCCGCCACCGATATAAAGCCCTGAAGAATAGATCGCGAGCGCAGTTGCACGCTGCCGCTTGGGGAAATAATCGGATATCAGCGAATAGGCGGTCGGGCTTGCCGTCGCCTCACCAACGCCGACGCCCATGCGCGCAATTGTCAGCTGCGCCTGATCGCGGGCAAAACCCGAAAGCGCCGTCATAATCGACCACAACGCAAGGCCAATCGAGAGCAGATATTTGCGGTTCCAGTTATCGGCCAAACGTCCGAGCGGGATGCCGAACAGCGCGTAAAACACCGCAAAAGCAGCGCCGCCCAGAAAGCCCATATCGCCGTCGGTGAGCCCGAGGTCGGCCTTGATATCGACCGCCAATATGCTCAAAATCTGCCGGTCGATGAAGTTCAGGATATAGACGACAACCAGAACGCCAAGCACGTACCAACTGTAGCTACTTGCCTCCGGCGACGCGGTTGAGGCCGGATCGGATTCGCCGATGTCGTTTACGCCACTGACCGTATCGTTCACGCCCGTCTCCTTGTTGTTGGCTGTTGTCGCCTTATTGTAACACGGCTAGCACAACTCGATAATGGCGCAACCCGAATTGCCGTTCAATTTCTGCTCGATACATTTTGCGACAAATTCGTTTGGCCTCGTGTCGTGTTTCGCTTGAAAATCTTCGAAAACATCACGATATTGTCCTCATACGGCTATATCGCCGTTTTTTGAGGAGTATTCGATCATGGCACAGTGGTCCGATCCGAGGGTTACGGGCACGCAATCGGCGGGTTACGGCGCCGAATTGGGCGTCGGTGCAGTAGCGGTAGACGAAGGTCTACGCTCGCACATGCTGAAGGTTTATAATTATATGGCGTCGGGTGTGATGCTGACCGGCATTGTTGCGATGCTGTTCGCCAATAGCGCATTCGGCCAGAATCTGATGATCAATGGCGGCCTGTTAAAGTGGGTGATCGTTCTATCGCCGCTGGCGCTAATCCTGGTGATGAATTTCGGTTTGAACAAGCTGTCGACCACCGCATTGCAAGCTTGCTTTTGGACGTTTGCCGGTCTGATGGGTCTGTCGATGTCGACGATTTTCTTGGTATATACCGGCGAATCCATCGCAACGACATTCTTCGCAACCGCAGCGGCTTTCGCCGGACTTAGCCTTGTTGGTTACACGACCAAAAAGGACCTGAGCGGCATGGGCACGTTCCTGATCATGGGACTTGTCGGATTGATTGTTGCGTCGCTTGCCAACCTGTATTTCCAGTCGAGCACATTGAGCTGGGTCGTTAGCGGCGTCGGCGTTCTGATCTTTGCCGGTCTGACAGTTTACGACACGCAGATGATCAAGAACACGTATCTGCAACTTCGCAGTTCGAACTCCGATTTCATCGGCAAGGCTGCGATCATGGGTGCGCTTAGCCTGTATCTGGACTTCATCAACATGTTCCAGTTCCTGCTGAGCTTCATGGGTAGCCGCGACTGATACACCGGCCATTCAGTTAGACATCGCAATATGGCCTGGCGGGAAACCGCTGGGCCATTTTCTTTGGCAGTTTGGCGATCAGGGCTTTTCATGCGGCGAAAAATCCTGTTCTAAGGCGGGCTGTGTTTCAGGAGCGAGTTTCTATGCGATTGGGCGTCAAAAATCTTGCGGCCATCATTGTTATCAGTGCGGTCGCGGCCTGTGCGCCGCCGCCGGTAAAAGTCGCGCCGCCGCCGATCATCATTCCGCCGCCGCCTCCACCGCCGCCCGTGATGCCATTACCCCCTGGGGGCGCTGCATCATCGATGACGATTCCGCCAATCGGCGTTGATGGTGTCCGGGTTACGCCAAACCGCTTTCTCACTCCTGATGAGAACATCTGGCATTTCCGGTCGGCGCTCAACGTTGCCGCGCTCAATTGCCAAGGCCCGGTATGGGGACAAATTGCGGTCGAGTATAATAAGTTCATCGTCGTTCACAAAACGCGGCTGGCGCAGGTCGGCAAGGCAATCGACCGCGCATATGTGTCTCGCTACCCTGGTCAAAACGGCCTCCGGGTCCGCGACAGTAAGATGACCGACCTGTATAATTATTTCGCATTGCCGCCGGTTAAAGCGGAGTTTTGCGATGCCTCATTGCGCCGTGTGACCGAGGCAAATGCCGTGCCGTCGGCAACGTTGATCGACTATTCGCCGGGCGCGCTGGCTGAACTTGATGGAGTTTTTATCCGGTTTTTCGATGCGTATTTATTGTACGAACGCAATCTGGCGGATTGGAATTTGAAATATGCGCCGTCGCCGGCAATCCAGCCGGTCTTTGTTCCCAATTCGCAACCTTTGGCGCCACAGCCGGTGTTTGTTCCCGGTTCGCAGCCCGTCGCACCTCAGCCGGTGTTTGTTCCAAATCGGCAGCCTGCCACATTACAACCTGTAAATGTGCCTAATGCGCAGCCTGCTCCACCGATCATGACACCGACGGTGACTCCAAACTAGGCTGCCTATCAAAACGGTTCATACATGCTGGTGTAGCAGGCCCATTACTTTGTATGTCTTTGACCGAGTGCAGCGTAAGCCAATCAGGTCGGCGTTTGTGCCTCTGCAATCAGCGCAGCATCAATTGCTTTCGCTGCCTGATAAGCCGGACGTTCGCGCAACCTTTCGGCATATGCGATGAAAGTCGGGTTGCTCGGTAAAGTCCCGAATTGAACTCCCCAATCGATCTGAGAACCGACATAGATATCAGCGGCAGTAAAACGGCCGCCGCAAATGAAATCTTTGTCCGATAAGCAACCTTCAAGGACCTCGACCATTTTGTCGTAGGTGCCGTAGCCTGCCATCCGTTGCTGTTCTTCGGTTGGTTCCCATTTCATATAATGGTTGCTGATTGCGCTTTCGACCGGGCCAGCGGCGAAGAAGAGCCAGCGGTAATAATCGGCGCGCTCATCTGCGCGCGGCTGGAGTTCGGCCTCGGGAAATACATCAGCGAGATAGGCGCAGATTGCGGCGCATTCGGTCACCACTTTGCCATCGTGGACGATGGCGGGAACCTTGCCCATCGGGTTAATTGCCAGATATTCGGGAGCCTTCATGGTCGTGGGATAGTCCAGAATATGCTGAACATATTCGGCACCAGCCTCGTGCAGCGCCCAGCGCGCGGTCTGTCCGCGCGACATCGGATTGGTGTAGAAATCTATCTTAGACATTGAAGACCCCTCATTAAGCCATGCTGATGTAATTGCGCATCGCCGCTGCTTCGGATTCGATTTTTTCAATGCGATATTTGACGAGATCGCCAATCGAGACAAATCCGGTCAGCCTGTTGTTTTCGACCACGGGCAGATGTCTTATGCGGCGCTTGGTCATCATCGACAGCGCTGACAATATCGGGGTATCGGCGGTGACGGTGATCGCGGGCGAGGTCATTACTTCGCCGACGGTCTTTGCGAGAAACGCCGAGCCATGCTTGGCGACGCCGTAAACGATATCGCGTTCGGAAAATATGCCGACCACCGCGCCGTCCTCGACCACCGGCAAAGCGCCGATGCGGTGCTCGGCGAGCCGGACCACCACTTCACCAACGCTTTCGCTCTGGCTCGCGGTGAACACAGCGTGCCCCGCACCCCCCATCATTGCAGATATTGTCATCGCGCTCTCCTCTATCGCTTTCACTTGCCAAACTTATAGCATACAGGCGGACGCGGAATATGACTCGACACTCCCGCCTTGATGATCCTGACTATAGCGGCTTTGCATGGAGCCGCTACTGGCGATTGATGCGCTGGATGTTCGTGTTCACGATCGTGGTGACTGCCATCGTATTGGGCGTTTTTTACAGCCAGTACGGCATGATCTCGATCCACTTTTACATCGCGACAGCGGGAGGGATTGCGGTGATGCTTTTGCTGGCGACTTCGCTGATGGGGCTAGTGTTCCTGTCCAGCGGGTCGGGCCATGACGAGTCTATCGAAGACCCGTTCGAAGAGGAAGCCGACCGTGACTGAAGGAATACGCAACTTACCTAGCCGCAGCGACCCGATCCTGCGGGTCGTCCCCGGTCCCGCCGACATCAATTCCAACGGCCATATCTTTGGCGGCTGGGTATTGGGCGTAATGGATCAGGCAGGCGGAATAGTCGCCGGGCGGATCGCACAAGGCGCGACCGCGACGGTCGCGATTGAGAAAATGGAATTTATCGCGCCGATATTGTTGCGCGATATCATCTCGGTCTATGCGAGTTTGGAAAGGCGAGGGCGGACCTCAATGGGCATCAAGGTCGAGGTAATCGCAACGCGCGACCGCGGACAGCAGGACGTGAAAGTGACCGAAGGGCTGTTCACCTTCGTCGCGCTCGATGAAAACCATCGGCCACGCGAATTGCCCGCCGCTTAACCTTCGTCGAGTTTCAATTCATAATAGAGCGTCGCGTCGCCATTGGCGGGCAGAGTGGTCTTCCAGGTTGGCACGCCGTCGACCTTTTTCACATTCCTGGGATTGTCCGTCAGTTGGTAGGGGATTTCGACCTCGACATTCACCGGCGAGTTGCGAGCGTTGGTGACGTCGACCTTCCAGCGTTGCCTTTTGGATTTTTCGGAAATGCGCGTAACGGCGATCCTGACGTCGCTCGACGACCCGACCCGCATTTCTACTTCGTCGCCGACGGCCCGGTCGAGGAGCGTGCTTTCGCCAGTGAGCAACGGTCCGTATTTGCTATCCTCGAAAATCGTTACTTGGCCTTGTGGCATTGGGATACCGAGACCCTTCTCCTTGCGGTTCTCGCTTCGGAGCATGAAGTTCATCGGCTGTGAATCAGCGCCAAAATTCTCGACATTGGCAGCGTAGTAATGTTCGAACGCCGCGCCGGGCTTGACGAGCATTGCGACCTGCTTTTGGCCCTTGGCATTGACGGTAACGGGTTCGGGAATGCGGTACAATTTGAGATCGCCCAGATTTTCCTGCTCGGCGACGACGACCGCCACGGGCGACATCGACTTGTCGGCGCGCATTCGCGAGCCAGTGACGACGATATTTTCGGCACTCATCGCTGTCATTGGTGTCGCCATTTCATACATGGGCGCTGGCGGCGGTGGTGGTGCGGCGGGATCATAGCCAAGACGGAACGGCACCTGATGCGTCCTCTGCTGCGGCCAACACTGGATGTTCAGCGCGCCGCCGGTTGGTCTGGGCTGGGTGCCGCGGCGGACGCGGTTGGGCTCGCCTGCAATTGCCATCGTGTTTGCGTCGATAAAGCTCTGGTTGCCGCCGTTCGCCAGCGTCAGCCAAGCGAACATGTTGACTTTGCCCTTGCCGTCGGCACTCCGCTCCTGGACCTGCGCGACATAATTTGCCTGCCAGTCGAACCCGGCGGCCATGTAGGTGAGCGTCAATTTTGCGGTCACAGCCGTGTCGCTGTTGGTGACAACCGACAATGTCGGTTTGGCCGACAGGTTGGCGGGCACGCCGCCATAACTCATGCGTTCGGGCAGGCCGGTGCAGCGAAGCGCCTCATAACCCTCGGCAGTTTGCAGGATGACGCCGCCGCCGGGGCCAGCGGTGATGAACGCTTCTTGTGTTCGTACAACGCCCGTGGCCCGGCTCGTGCGCGTAAGAGTCACCTGTCGTTTTAGGTAAGCATCGACCAGACCTTGCGGACTAAGCAACCGTACGTCGCGGTTCTTTTCCTTCACGCCTTTGGGAAGGCCGGTGACGATGGCGCTTTCGGGGAACATCCCCTCGGCTACGCCTTCGAAACGGATCACCGATTCTCCCGCCGGAATGGTTACGGTGCGCGTTTCGGTGATTAGCGCGTAGCCGGTTGGCCAATCTTTGCTGATCGGCGCGTTGTCGTATTTTTGGCCACGATATACGGTGAGCGACACGGCTTCAGGTCCAGGGGACAAGATTATTTGCTGCGCCGCGAGGGGCGACGCAGTGACCACGGATAGAAGGGCAATCAGCCCGCGCATAATCTCAATACCGGCTGTCAAAAGTTGCCGTCAGCGTCGCCTTACCATTGGCTGGCACCGCGACGCTCCACTCGACGCGGTCGGCGGAGACGCGTTTGCCTTCCTGGCTTTGTTCGGTGATGCGGACATCGCCCCACAGCCCAGACTGACCCATATCGACCGTGATTGCTTCGTTCCGCGCATTGGTAAATTCATAGCGCATCCGCGTTTTCCAACGGCTTGAGTTAACCCGCGTGCGCTCCTCGACAACGGTCTTAACCTTCACATCGAAAGCATCGCCGGTGCGGATCGATATGGCGCTGCCCATCGGTGTTGCTTCGATTGCATTTTCACCGATGAATTGCGGGTCGCCGCGCTTGTCGCGCATATAGACACGGATCGTGCCCGATGGCAGCTGGTCGCCGAGCCCGCCACTGCGCGAGGTCGAAAATTTCAGCACCGACGAAGCACTGGCCGCATCGTTGGTCGCTAGCCAGCCATTGTTAAACTCGTACACCTTGCGTGCGGGCGCGGCTTTCACATCGAGGAAGCTCACCTGTTTCTGCTGCGCGTTCGAAATCGTCGTTCTTTCGGTCAACGGGTAGAGATAATAATCGCCCAGCCGTTCGCGGTCGTTGCTCTCGGTCCCGGCCTCGTCAATCATTCCGGTGCCGCCGTTCCTCGGCATCTGCACATTGCGCCGCCCTCCGCCGTTGTTCGGGTTGCCAGCAACGAGCAGTACATCGGCATTAGTGTAATCGGTGCCCGTGTTGTTGGTCAGCGTGACCCAGCCCTGCACGTCGATGGTCTGCTTGGCATCATCGAACAAGGTAACATAATCCGACGTCCAGCCAAGGCCGGGTGTCAGATACGTGAGTGTCGTCGGAACAGTGCCGCCTTTTGATTCAAGCGTTACCGAAAGTGTCGGGCGCGCACGCAGATTGGGCGGGACGCGGTCGAAGATAACCTTCACCGGAAGCCCGTCGTCGCGAAGCACCTCGATGGTATCACCGATCTGAAGCACAACGCCGCCATTGGCTGCAAGCACCTTTGCACGAACGCGGGTCTCGGCACCGGTCGCGGGGTTAGTGCGCAGCAGCGTAATCGTCTGGCCCACCGCCTTTTCCATAAGCTTGGCAGGCGTCAGCAGGTCGTAGTCGAAATTCTGTTCGACAATGCCGATGCCGGGGCCGGTCAGCGTGACGGTTTCAGCACGGATTTGGGCAGAAACATCTGGAAATTCCTGCTTGGAGCGTCCCGAAGGCAGCGTCATCCGGCGCGTGTCCTGCACCAAGCTTTGGCCGTTTTGATAAATCGTGACCGCAATATCGCCCTGTGCAGTCGCTTCACCGGGGATCGCCACGCTGGTTGGTGCTGGCGTCTGGGCGATTAGAGGGGAAACAATTGCGCTCCCGACCAAAAATGGCAGCAGATAGCGCAAATTCATCCTCCCTGTAACATTATCACATGAGGATGAACTAGTTTTTGCCCGATGACTAGAGCATTAATGACGACGAAGCGTTAGCCCGCCGCAGTTACAACGTCTTGGTCATTCGCCGACTTGGGGCGGCGCGCACGCGGTTTGCGGGCTGGTTTCGCCTCTGCTTCGCCTTCATCGAAGTCGCTGACGATGGCAATCGACGGCGGCAATACCGATGCGTCAAGACCGACGGGCTCGTCGACAGGCTCTTCGCTGTGGTGACGGCGCGGACCACGATTGGCGTTACGGTCGTTGTTGTTTCGCTCAGGCCGGTCGTTGTTCGAACGCTCGGGGCGTTCGTTGCGACGCGGACGTTCTTCGCGCTGAGGACGGCGGTCTTCATTATCGGTATCGCGAGGGGTTTCGACTTCGTTGTCAGAACCCTCGTTTGACGTTTGCTCGTCATAAGACGGCGTGCGGTCTTCGTTCTGCCAATCATCACGGTCAGCCGAGTCCTCGCGAGGGCGGCGTTCGCCCTGCTGTTCCTGGCGCGCTTCCTGACGGCTGCGGAAATCGGCGAGAACGCGGAAATAATGGTCAGCGAATTGGAGATGATATTCGGCGTTCACACGGTCGTCGTTGAACTGCGCATCGCTCGCCATTTTCTTGTATTTTTCAAGCATCTGGCTCGCGTTGCCGCGCGCACGGTTGTCGATGCTGTTGTTATAATCGAAGCCGCTGCGGTTGTTTTGCTGGCGGTTATTGTTGTTGCCATTGTTGTTATTGCGACCGCGACGCCGGTTATTGTTGTTCGGCTGGCGACTGTTGTTGGTATTCATAAGGGCTAACCCGTCCTCAAATAAGCACTTTTATGTGTGATGCCCCTGAAACCCTTTTTGGGTCGCGCATAGACTGTCCCGAGCCTATTTTCATTCCATCTGCGCTGGGGGGCGGCTTCGCGCAAAGGCCCGCTTTCGGGCGATTTTGCTGCGTTGCGAGATATGCTCTACCCGTGTGCTTGATTGATTCCAAGCGAAAAGCGAAGGCAACGCGGTTTTCCAGCCAGATCGCGGCGCATTTCGGTTGATAAGCCCGCTTTGCTGGCCAATTTGCTGACGGCGTCGGCCTGACTGTGGCCAATTTCGAAGATTGCCACTCCTCCCGATGCCAACAGCGCAGGTATTTGCGGTATCAGGATGCGGTAATCGTTCAGCCCCACTGGTCCGGCAAATAAGGCAGTAAGCGGCTCATAGAGGACAACTGTCGCGTCCAGAGCCGCGCCGTCCTCGACATAAGGCGGGTTGCAAAGGATCAGGTCAAATTGGCCCAGACCGCCCGACCAGCCTGCATCACACCAACTGTGATGCTTAAATTCGGCCCTCTCGCCAAAGCCAAGGCGATTTGCATTATCGGCAGCCACCGCCAGCGCCGGGCTGCTCGCATCTATGCCGACCCCACGGGCTTCAGGAAATACCGACAACGCCGCAAGCAATAGCGCCCCCGACCCAGTGCCGAGATCGAGAATTCGCATCGGCCCGGCCCGCCCATCAAACGCCTCGATTGCCGCCTCGATCAACGTTTCGCTATCACCGCGCGGGATCAGCACATCGGGGGTCACCGTCAGCGTTAGGTCCCAAAACTCCTGTTGCCCGCGAATATAGGCGACCGGTTCAGCCGCGGCTCGCCGTTCGATGAATCCAGCGAACGAGTCAGGTATCGCCAAATCATGCTGGCGCATCAGCATATCGGCGCGCGAAAGCCCAAGCGCATGCGCCATCAATATCTCGGCATCGAGCCGCGCTGTTTCGCTCACTGCCGACAGCTGCGCGGTCGCGGCACGCAAGCTGGCTGCGGCTGAACTGTTTGAAGATGCCATACTCGCCACCTAACTCGCTCAAGCGCTCCGGTCTTGCGTTATTTTGCGATTGCCATGCATCCTTTTTGCGTCCCGCGCGTTCCTATGATTGGTATTCACCACAATAAGTAGGACTCGTAATCATGAAATCACTCAAACTCACCCTGTTCGTCGGCATGTCGGCGCTTGCCCTTGTAGCTTGCTCAGGCAGCGAGACCGCCGAAACCACGGCCGATGACGCCACTGTCGTCGAGGACGAAGCGATGGCACCCAACACCGACGCGATGACACCCGCCGCGACTGGCAACCAGAATATCGTCGCCATGGCGCAGGGTAATTCCGACGTTTCGACGTTGGTAACCGCAGTAACTGCGGCAGGTCTTGGCGAAACGCTTTCCGGAGCAGGCCCATACACCGTGTTCGCGCCAACCAACGCCGCGTTTGCCAAGGTTGACAAGACCGCTCTCGGCGATCTGATGAAGCCAGAAAACAAGGCGAAGCTTGGCGAAGTGCTGAAGTATCACGTCGTTTCGGGCACCGTTAAGGCCGCTGATCTCGCCAAGATGATCAAGGACGGCAACGGCACCGCGACCGTCAAGACGCTCAACGGATCGCTCAAAGCCAGCATGGACGGCGACAAGATCGTCCTGACCGATAGCAAGGGCATGAAGTCGACCGTAACCGGCGCCGACATGATTGCATCGAACGGCGTGGTCCACACCATCGACACCGTTGTCATGAAATAAGCTTATGCCGTCCCCCGGTGGTCAAGCGCCTCCCTCTTGCTTCCTACCGGTCCGGCATATTGTTCTCAAATCCCCCTAGCAGGTTTGACGAGAACAGCGAAAACCCCGCTCAGTTTTGAGCGGGGTTTTTTGCGATTGGGTTAAAGTCCCAACGCCGCGCGAATGATATGGAAGATCGTGTTCTGCTCAATGGTTCCCTTAAACAGATGCGCCTTGGGTCCGGCGGCGCGAGCGACGACGTCATCGCCGCCATGCGTTTCGCTCGAAAGGCCGACCAGAGATTGCTGCCGGTAATTCAGGGCGGTGGTGTCTTCTTTGGCAGGATCAGGCCGCTCGGTGGCGGTGACCGCGCCGGGGCCGTTGGCATAGCCTAACGTCGTATACGCTTTGCCGTCCTTCGCCAGCGTCGGCTTGCCGATGGGGGCGGCGACCACGCCGAGTATAGGGTTGCCGCGTTCTGGATAGCCGGCCATCGTGAAGGCGTGGCTATGGTCGGAGGTGACGACGATCAGCGTATCGCGCATGTTCACTGCATCCATTGCCGCCTTCAGCGCTTGGTTAAGCGCGACCGTATCCTGCAACGCGCGGCGCGCATTGCCGCCGTGGTGGGCGTGGTCGATGCGTCCGGCCTCGACCATCAGGACATAGCCCTTGCGGTTTTTCGACAGCATCTGATTCGCCTTGGTCGTCATCTCGGCGAGCGAGGGTTCTTTGCCTCCAGCCGCAGTCCGGTCGGCCTCGAACTGCATGTGCGATGGTTCAAACAGGCCGAGCAATTTGCTTGATTTCTTCGCATCGACCGCATTGAAGCTATCGCTGTTCCACACATAAGCGCCAGCCGGATTGGCGGTTTTCCAGACGGCGGGCAGGTCCTTGCCATCGGCGCGCTTGCCCTTGGCGTTTGGATATTCGGGGTCGGTCACGGTCGCCGGAATGAAGTGCTGACGCCCGCCGCCGAGCATCACCTCAAGCCCGTTGCCATGCGGCCATTCGATCATTTGCCGGGCGATGTCAGTGCAGCCAGCCGCCTTCGCCACGTCGGGCATGTTGGCATCCACCTCCCAATCGCGCTGCGCGGTGTGCGCATAAGCGGCGGCTGGCGTGGCGTGCGTGATCGTCGCGGTCGAGACGATGCCGGTGGCCAGCCCCTTGTCCTCGGCCATGCCGAACAAAGACGGCACCTTGAACGGAGCGGTCGCGGCGCAGTCGTTCTCGATAGCCTCCGGTCCGACGCCGATCACGCCATTCTTGGTCTTCACCCCGGCGACAATCGCGGTGGCGGTGGGCGCGCTGTCCGCGACTTGCGCGTCGTGCGAGTAGGTTTTGACCAAAGCGGTGTGAGGCAGGCGGTCCATCTCGGCGACATAGGATTCGCCGTCGACGCCAAGCTGCTGCCCCTCGAAAATGCGGCCAGCGGTCAGCGTGGCAACCCCCATGCCGTCGCCGATAAAGATGATGACATTTCGCGCCTTGCGGTTGTTGGGCTTGTCAGCGATCAGGCGGGCAAGCTCGGCCTTTCCGGCGTTCAGATAGCCGTCCGACGTGGTAAGCGGCGGCTTGGCAGGGGCCGGTGCTGATTGCGCAAAGGCTGGCGCGGTGGTCAATATGGTGGCCAAAAACATGGCGGGCAATTTGGTCATAATGGTCTCCGAAAGGTTGCTTGTCCGGTCACAGATTTTGATGACGAGACCATGACAGCCGGGCGGCAAGGTGCAAGCTTCGATGATGATTCGGCGGCGCGAAAATCAACGAGATCGACAAAAGGTGACACAGGGTGACACGGTTTCAACTTTTGGGTGACACGCAAAACCGTGGGTTTGGGCAGGCTCAGGGGGCTAGAGCGGGTTAGCGATTTCAAGGCGCAGACTTGCAGGCCAAATCCTACATTGCAAGGGGAAACCGGCAGTCAGGCCACAAATACCCGAACTACCCGGCCGCACCGATCTTCACCGGCCCAAGCTCGGTGATGCACTCGCGCACCTTGGCGACATCTTCGGCGTTGCCGGGGACCGTGGTGGCGAGCTCCTTGGCGCTCTTCCCCTCCATAATCTTGTCAGCACCGCAGCCGCAGATTTTGTCGATATCGACCACAACGCCCGCAGGCACATAGCTTTGAGCGGTGGCGGTGCACGTCGCGACCAGCTTATTGCGGTAAGTGGCCTTGAAGCCCTCTTCGACAGCACCGCCGTCGCCGCAGGCGGTTAGGGAGAGGGCTAATCCTGCAAAAGCCATCATTCGCATAATCATAATCATTCTTCCTCAAACACCCGGCCCAGATCTCGCCCCGCATGGGCGATGGTGAGGATTTCCACCTCTTCGTCCAGCACCCTATAAGCGATAACGGTGCGGCGGCGATAGGGGGTAGTGCGCACTCCGGCGGCGAGGTCGTCGCGGGGTGTGCCACGTTCGGGGAAAGTGGCGAGCTTGGTTGCGTGCGCCTCTATCAGCCTCGTGTATTCGAACGCGGTGTCCGCATCGGCCTGCTCGGCGATCCATTCATATTAGGCCAGCAAATCATCACGCGCCTGTGGTCGCCACACGACTGCGTATTGCTTCACGCAGCTTTGCGCTTGTCGTGGGCGGCGCGCAGGTCGGCGAAAACTTGGGTCTGAGATAGGGATGGTGATGGGTCGGCAAGCGCTGCCTCGACCTTGGCCTTCAGGATAGCATCCAGCGCCACCTCTTCGCGTTCGAGCGCTCGTAGTCCGGCGCGGACAACCTCGCTAACCGAAGCATAACGCCCCGACGCCACACGACCCTGCGCCATTTCGGTCAAGGGGCCGAGGGTAACGGTAACGGGTTTTGCGGTTCGGGTGGTCATGGGCTGATTGTATGACATTGTCATAGTTTTGGCAAGCGAGGTTGATTTTTGCCGCGCTCAGACGGGAGTGAACCGATCACCACTTCCCGCCAGCGTCTTCGATAGCCTTGAGCAAGGCCTTCTTGCTCTCCGTCCGCCGCTCGCCGCTGTTGCGGGGGAGGTCGGTGATGCCGGTTTCCTGACGGCGGCGTTCGATGCGCGCAGTGAATTCGGCCACGGGCTTGGCGCGTTTCGGTTTAGCCCTTGAGGTCTGCGACGCCATAATCGCCTCCGCTTTCATATCGTATCCGTTTGTCCATATAGTCCAGATCGGCTTCGTTATGTAGGATGAACAGCGCCTGCGCCTGTCCGCGCAATTCGGGAGCAGTTCCGGATGCATACTGACCCATCCGGTCGGCGATGATGTATTCGACAAGCCAATAACATTTGTGTCGGCTTGGGCACTACTCATTGCAGAAATGTTTGACCGAGTTGGCATTGAAACCGAAGTAATTGGCTACACTACCCGCGCTTGGAAAGGTGGGCAGTCTCGAGAAAAATGGCTTACTGAAGGCCGTCCGGAACGGCCGGGAAGGCTAAATGATATAAGATATATAGTTTACAAAAGCTTCGAAACCTCGTTCCTATCATCAATCCAAAATTTTGGTACTATGTTAAAAGAAGGCCTTTTGAAGGAAAATATAGATGGCGAGGCGTTACTATACTCGATGAATTCTATTAAAAATCGAGATAAGCAAAAGAAGATCATTCTAATTATATCAGATGGAGCGCCAGTCGATGATTCCACTCTGTCGGTCAACGACGAAAGCTACCTTTCTGACCACCTAAAATCCGTCATTGCTCAGATTAAAGAAACAGAGATAGAAATAATGTCCGTAGGAGTAGATTTCGATGTGTCTAGGTATTATGGCGAAAACGGAATAGCGTCTGAAGCAGAGGATGTCGGATTGAATATATTTGAGATAATGAAGAAGATGCTACTGGAAAAATAGGCTACTTCGCCTTCGCTAACATTGGCGCGAGATAATGCCCCGTATAACTGCGCGGCTCCTTCGCCACCTGCTCGGGCGTCCCCTCCGCCACAATCTCCCCGCCCTTGACGCCACCTTCCGGCCCCAGGTCAATCACCCAGTCCGCTGTCTTGATGACGTCGAGATTATGTTCGATCACCACCACGCTGTTGCCCTGTTCGACCAGGCGGTGGAGCACCTCTAACAACTTGCGGACATCCTCGAAATGCAGGCCGGTGGTTGGCTCGTCCAATATGTAGAGCGTCTGGCCGGTGCTTCGCCGCGCCAGTTCCTTGGCGAGTTTTACGCGTTGCGCTTCGCCGCCCGACAGCGTCGTCGCCTGCTGCCCGACCTTGACATAGCCCAGGCCCACCTCGGCCAGCATCGCCATTTTGTCGCGGATCGGGGGGACGGCCTTGAACACCTCGACCGCGTCCTCGACCGTCATGCCGAGCACGTCGGCGATGCTCAGGCCCTTCCATTTGACCTCAAGCGTTTCGCGGTTGTAGCGGCGGCCGTTGCATTCCTCGCACGTCACATAAACGTCGGGCAGGAAGTGCATTTCGATTTTGATAAGGCCGTCGCCGCTGCAGGTTTCGCACCGGCCACCCTTGACGTTGAACGAGAACCGCCCCGGCTTGTACCCGCGCGCGGCGCTTTCGGGGAGCTGAGCAAACCAGTCGCGGATGTTGGTGAACGCGCCGGTGTAGGTCGCGGGGTTGCTGCGCGGGGTGCGGCCGATGGGCGACTGGTCGATGTCGATCACCTTGTCGCAATGTTCGAGGCCAGTGACCTTGTCGTGCGCTCCGGCGATCACGCGCGCGCCGTTCAGCGAGCGAGCGGCGGCGGCGTAGAGCGTGTCGATGGTGAAGCTCGACTTGCCCGAACCCGACACGCCGGTGATGCAGCAGAAGGTGCCGAGCGGAATGCTCGCGGTGACGTTTTTCAGGTTGTTGGCGCGGGCGTTGTGGACGGTCAGCTTCTTCTTGTTGCCCTTGCGCCGAGTCTTCGGGACCGCGATTTCGCGCGTGCCGTTCAGGTAATCGGCGGTGAGCGACTTGGCCTTGAGGATCACATCAAGCGGCCCTTCGGCCATGACTTCACCGCCGTGGACACCAGCGCCGGGGCCGAGGTCGACCACCCAGTCGGCTGTTCGAATTGCGTCCTCGTCATGTTCGACAACGATGACGGTGTTGCCAAGGTCGCGCAGTCGGCGCAGCGTGGCGAGCAGGCGGTCATTGTCCTTCTGGTGAAGCCCGATGCTTGGTTCGTCGAGGACGTAGAGCACGCCCGAGAGGCCGGAGCCGATTTGCGACGCAAGGCGGATTCGCTGGCTCTCGCCGCCGCTGAGCGTGCCACTGGTGCGGTTCAGGTTGATATAGTCTAGGCCCACGGTGTTGAGGAAACCAAGCCGTTCGTTTATTTACTTTATGATCGCCTTGGCAATCTGCTGCTGCTGGTTGGTC
>JANPAM010000082.1:0-2545 GCA_031429915.1 Sphingomonadales bacterium
CCGACGCTGTTCTGGAGGGCTATGGCTTCGCCAAGATCCGAGTAGCGGAATATGTAAAGGATGGGGGCAAAGGTCTCGCGAAGCGCCGGGCCTGTATGCTCGGACATTTCGACTAAAGCCGGACGCACATAGATGCCGTCGCCGGCAAGCCGCTCCCCGCCCGATATTGCTGATCCTAGTTCCGTTGCTTCGGCGAGTGCCGTCTTCATCGCCTCATAAGCGTGCTCGTCAATGAGCGGTCCAGCCAAATTCGCCTCGTCGAGCGGGTTGCCAACCGCCATCGAAGCGGTAGCGGATTTCAAGGCTGGCACAAAGCTATCGTAAATCGCCTCATGTACGAAAAGGCGACGCAAGGTGGTGCATCGCTGCCCGCTGGTGCCGAAAGCCGAGAACAAGACGCCGCGCAGAGCAAGATCGACATCGGCTTTGTCGCTAATGATCGCAGCATTATTCCCGCCGAGCTCAAGGATCGTTCGGGCAAAGCGAGCCGCCGCAACCTGCCCTACCGCTCGGCCCATCGCCGTGCTGCCGGTGGCCGAAATGAGCGGAATCCGGTCGTCAGCCACCAGCGCCTCGCCAATTTCTCGCGCGCCTTGCAACAGTTGGCAAAGACCCGCAGGTGCTTCCGCAAAATCTCTGGCCACGCATTCATAAATCGCCTGAACCGCAACCGCCGTCAGCGGCGTTTTCTCAGACGGTTTCCAGATCACACTGTTGCCGCACACCAAAGCCAGCGCGGCATTCCACGCCCACACCGCCACCGGAAAGTTGAACGCCGAGATTACCAGCGTGGGACCAAGCGGATGCCATTGCTCCATCATCCGGTGTCCGGGGCGTTCGCTAGCGATAGTCAGGCCGTGCAATTGGCGCGAAAGTCCCACAGCGAAATCGCAAATGTCGATCATCTCCTGCACCTCGCCCAGACCTTCAGACAAAGGCTTGCCACATTCGATGGTCACGAGGCGGGCGAGCACATCCTTGTTTTCGCGCAGGGCGTTACCAAACAGCCGGACCAGTTCGCCACGGCGGGGTGCCGGGACATTGCGCCATGCGAGGAATGCGGATTGCGATTGGGCAACGGCAGTGTCGATTGCAGCAGTCCCAGCGGTTACGACTGACCCGATCTGGTTACCGTCGATTGGCGAATAGACAGTCAAGCCGCCTGCACCCGACTCAATTCCGAGCTTCTGGAAAAGTTCTGCTACTTCTTGAGCTACACTCACTCTCAATCCCTCACATTGTCACCCCCGACTTGATCCGGGGATCCATGGTCTGAACTGTCGATTTGAGCTGCCAGTGCAGGTCATGGATTCCCGCTTTCGCGGGAATGACAATAACTAGAGAAGAATAGCAAGGGTTGCAGTTCAATTTGCTCGACCGTAAAGCGACGCGTGATAAGCAGTGGTTGGCATCAGCGCCCCAAAGGAGACAGCATATGGCCGAAATGGCAGCATTCGATTGGGCCGACCCGTTCCGGCTGGACGAGCAGCTTACCGACGACGAACGCATGATCCGCGATAGTGCTCACGCGTTTGCGCAGGAGCAGCTGCAACCGCGAGTCATCGAAGCATATCGCAATGAGCGCGACGCGCCTGAACTATTCCCGATGATGGGCGAAATGGGGTTATTGGGCGCTACCATTCCGGAAGAATATGGCGGCGTTGGCGCGTCTTATGTCGCATACGGCCTGATCGCGCGGGAAATTGAACGCGTTGATTCGGGTTACCGCTCGATGGCTTCGGTCCAATCGAGCCTCGTTATGTATCCGATATTCGCGTACGGCTCCGAAGAGCAGCGCCGTAAATATTTGCCCGGTCTGTCGTCGGGCAAGCTGATCGGATGCTTCGGTCTGACCGAGCCCGACGCCGGTTCGGACCCCGCCGGAATGCGTACATTCGCCAAAAAGGTCGACGGCGGCTATGTGATTTCCGGTTCGAAGACTTGGATTTCCAACGCGCCGTTTGCCGACGTTTTTGTCGTTTGGGCCAAATCCGAAGCGCATGGCGGTGGCATTCGCGGCTTTATCCTTGAAAAAGGAATGAAAGGGCTGTCAGCGCCGAAAATCGAAGGTAAACTGAGTCTTCGCGCATCTACCACTGGCATGATCATGATGGACGACGTCGAAGTCGGCGAAGATGCGTTGTTGCCTGACGTGCAAGGCCTCAAGGGTCCGTTTGGATGTCTCAACCGTGCCCGTTACGGCATAAGCTGGGGCTCGATGGGTGCGGCCGAATTCTGTATGCACGCCGCGCGGCAGTACGGCCTCGACCGGCACCAGTTCGGCAAACCGCTGGCGGCGATCCAGCTTTACCAGAAGAAGCTTGCCGATATGCAGACCGATATTGCGCTCGGTCTTCAGGCATCGTTGCAGGTTGGCCGTTTAATGGATGCAGGTAAATTCGCGCCCGAGATGATCTCGATCGTCAAACGCAACAATGTCGGCAAGGCTCTCGACATCGCCCGTGCTGCGCGCGAGATGCACGGCGGCAACGGCATTTCCGACGATTATCTGGTCATGAGTCACATGGTGAACCTCGTAACCGTC
>JANPAM010000083.1:0-1836 GCA_031429915.1 Sphingomonadales bacterium
CATAGCTGACAGCGGCCATATCCGACTTTTTTATCAGGGCGAGAATGGCACCAATTTCATTGTCACTCAGCCCATCAATGATGAGTCGGCAACAGTGGCAAATGGTGCAACAATTGCCTTTGCTTGCAACTCGCCTGAGCAAGTGAAACAGTTTCACGACGTAGCGGTCGCCAACGGCGGCACTTCGATTGAGATAGCTCCGGGGCCGCGCAACACCCAATCGTTGGGCGTGGTAGAATTAGCCTATTTTCGTGACCCCGATGGCAACAAGCTGTGTGGGATCCACTTTCCTAAATAGTTGCTTGGTTCAGAGCTCTGCAGAAATGAGCAGTCAACCCTTACTTTGGTCTGGCGGCTGGTGAGCAGCCGCTACCTGTGTCAACCTTTTAGCTCTCTGTCCTCTCTCAATGTACGGCAAGTTTTGAAGTACGAGTACTGGGAGGTTAATGGCTGGGTTGTTAGCGGAGGCTGCCAAGCTTTCTGACCGGCCTAAACGGCTGCTACTTATCGAACTACGCACAGATGCAAACAGTCCGGTCCTGGCCCAATATTTGTCGGTAAGACAAATTGGGCACCCTTCTACGGCTTAACGCGAGGGGCGGTAAAGCCTGATTGGACCGTCCTAGATGTAGGCTTTTCCGTCGTGAGCCGCGAAAGCGTGACGGCAACAAGATTAATGATGGTGTTTCTATAAAATTTCTGACAATTTATTTGATGACAGCGCGGAATCCGCTTTGACGAGGAGTTTAATATCAAACGTATGTTTTTGGCTGCGGCCAGTGCGATTGTCTTTGCCGCCCCCGTTACGGCGCAGCAGGTCCCGCTACCCTACGGCACTCCAATTTCTCTTGAGCAGGCGCAGGCAATTGTCGCGGCCGCCCAACGATCCGCTCTTGCCCACAATTTTACAATGGCTTTCGCGGTGGTGGAACCAAGCGGAGAACTTATTCTGTTCCAGAAAATGGATGGTACGCAATATGGGTCTGAACTCGTGGCGCGCGAAAAAGCTCGAACCGCCGCTCGCTTCAAGCGCAGCACAAAGGTGTTTTCCGATTCGATAGCTGGAGGTCGCAATGCTGTCCTCAGCCTTCCGGGCGTAATCGCGGTCGAGGGCGGCGTCCCGATCGTGATGAATGGTCAAATCGTCGGTGCGCTGGGTGTCAGCGGCGGTACCTCTGTGCAGGACGGCGAAGTCGCAGCTGAGGCTCTGATTGGGGTTAAATAGGCCACTCGGCCATTTTAGTCTAAAGACAATAGCCCATGGCACTTCCATCGTACCCGCTCAATCATGCACCGTCTCCTAGTCGTACTGCAAATTCGGGCAGCGTCCGGAGTAATGCGAGCGAGTGACCAGTATTTCTTGGAGGCACGGCAAACATCTGCGTAAGAAGTCTCGCGGCGACGCAAAACAACCTCCGGAGGCGCGAGTTGCCCAATCTGTTTAGTCCGCTCACTCTCAAGGACGTGACCCTGCGTAATCGCATCGCGATGTCGCCGATGACCATGTACCGTTCGCGCGATGGGCTTATGAATGACTACCACGTGATGCTGCTTGGGGCGCGAGCCGCTGGTGGGTTCGGCCTTATATTTCCCGAGCAACTTGCAATCACCGCCGATGGACGCACGAGCACAACCTGCGCCGGAATCTACGACGATGCTCAGTTCGAAGGCCTGGCTCGCGTCACTTCAATCGTAAAAGCGATGGGAGCGGTTCCTGCCATCCAGTTAGGGCATACAGGACGAAAAGGGAGCCTTCGCAAGCCTTGGGAAGGCGGCACCCAGCTTGCTGCCAAGCACCCCGATGGCTGGCAAGTGGTTGGCCCATCACCGCTTGCT
>JANPAM010000084.1:0-6241 GCA_031429915.1 Sphingomonadales bacterium
GATATCGCCGTAAATTCCCGCTGCCGAAAGCACTGCCCAGCGCGCTCGAAACGGCAGGGCGACGGCACCAATGCGCGCAGATGCTTCATATTGCTCGGCCTCGTCGGCCAGCCAGCGAGCCATCAGCGCCAGCTTGCTGCGATTATGCGGCTTCATATGCTCGCCGGGGCCGATATCAAACGTCGCCAGCCAGTCGTCGGGAAGGTAGCAACGACTGGCCGCGTCATCTTCGGATATGTCGCGCGCGATGTTGGCCAGCTGGAACGCGAGGCCAAGATCGCACGCACGGTCGAGCGTTACATCATCGTCGGGCGAAACGCCCATGATCACCGCCATCATAACGCCGACGGCTCCGGCTACGTGGTAGCAATATCGGTAAAGGTCGGTCTCGCGGCACGGATGCCAGTCGGCGGCGTCGAGCGCGAAACCCTCGATGACGTCCTCAGCCATTTTATGGGTGAGCCCGCATTCGCGTGCAACCACGCCGAGACAATCGAATGCTGGTTCACCGGTGGCTTCGCCTGCCAGCGTTTTCGCCGTCAGATCGCGAATGACAGCCAATCGCTCCATCGGATCGGCAACCGCCTCCATCGCGCCGCCATGATCCTGACCATCGGCCATGTCATCGCATTTGCGGCACCAGGCGTAGAGCAGCCAAACGCGTTCTCGCGTTGTCTTGTCGAACAGGCGGCTGGCGAAGCGGAAGGATTTGGAGCCGCGCGCGATGCTTTGTTGCGCGAAGGCAACGAGGGTGGGGCGGTCTAGGTCGGCCACTACAATAAACTTTGTCATTCCCGCGAACGCGGGAATCCATGGTCCAACGGTTCAGCAAACAACAACCTCGTGTCGTGCTGCTGGGTTAGGCGATGGATTCCCGCGTTCGCGGGAATGACAATATTCGGGTTAGTAAAGGTGGCCCTCACAAATCATCCGCTTTCATCTGGAAAATCGTCTTGTGCGGAACATAGGCTGCCATCTTGTCGAGCAACCCATCAAGCGTGTCGTCGACAATCATGATCCCGGCATGGGCTTCGCGGATAAAGCCGACATCGATCATATTTTTGTTGAACGCGATGAGCTGGTCGTAAAATCCAGCGACATTTAAAACGCCTACAGGTTTCGAATGATAGCCAAGCTGCGACCAGCTAATCGCCTCCCATAATTCGTCCATCGTGCCGACGCCGCCGGGGATGGTGATGAAGCCGTCCGAAAGATCTGTGAAGTGTGCCTTGCGCTCGTGCATCCCCGAGACAACATGCAGCTCTGTGCAGCCCTTATGCGCAACTTCGGCTCCGACCAGTGCCTCGGGAATAATGCCGATCACCTCGCCGCCAGCTTCGAGCGCGCCGTCCGCCACTGCGCCCATCAGGCCGAGCCGCCCTCCGCCGTAGACCACCCCGATGCCTCGTTCCGCAAGTGCCTTGCCAACCGCACGCGCGGCTTTGATATAAACCGGATTCTCAGGTGTCGCTGAACCGCAATAGACCGCGAGCCGCTTCAAGCAATGTCCTCCAGTATCAACGCAGCCGTTGCCTTCGCACTCCCGACCACGCCGGGAATGCCAGCTCCCGGATGCGTGCCAGCACCGACGAAATACAGGTTCGGTATCGCATCATCGCGGTTGTGCGCTCGCATATAGGCCGATTGCCACAACACCGGTTCAAGGCTGAACGCGCTGCCCAAATGTGCCGACAGGTCGCGACCGAAATCGGCTGGGGTGTAATGGAACTGAGTCATGATCCGGCTGCGAATGTCGGGGATCAACCGCCGTTCGAGTTCATCGAGGATTCGCTCTTTCAATGCTTCGCCGACATCTCCATCCCAGTCGAGCGGTGCCTTGCCCATATGCGCAACCGGCGCGAGCACGTAGAAGGTCGAGCAACCCTCTGGCGCGAGGCTCGGGTCGGTCACCGTCGGGTGGTGCAGATACAGCGAGAAGTCCTTGGGCAGGATGCCGTTTTTGTAAATATCGTCGAGCAGCCCTTTGTAGCGCGGGCCGAACAGGATCATGTGGTGCGGAATTCCGGGCCATGTGCCTTTGGTGCCGAGATGAAGCACGAACAAAGACGGCGACCAGCTTTTGCGCGCCAGCGACTTAGCCGCGCGCTCGCCGCGTTTGTTGCTCGTCAGCAAATCCTTGTAGGTGTGCATCAGGTCGCCGTTCGACGCCGCGACATCGCAGTCCATCCGCCAGCCTGATTTGCAGCGAACGCCAATAACCTTGTCACCGCGCGTTTCGATTTCGGCAACCGCATCACCTAAACGCACAGTGCCGCCTAGCCGCTCGAAATGCGTGACCATTGCCGCCACCAGCCGGTTGGTGCCACCCTTGGCAAACCAAACGCCACCTTCTTTTTCGATGGTGTGGATCAACGCATAGATTGCGCTTGTGCTCATCGGATTGCCACCGACGAGCAGCGTGTGGAACGACAGTGCCTCGCGCAGTTTCTCATCTTTCACATAAGACGAGACAATCGAATATACTGAACGCCACGCCTGATATTTCATCAACGCTGGCGCGGCCTTTATCATCGAAGCGAAATCGAGAAACGCAACCGAGCCGAGCTTTTGATAGCCTTCCTTGAATACGCCTTTCGAATATTCGAGGAACTTCCGATACCCTTCGACATCATCAGGATTTAGCTTTTCGATTTCGGCTTTCAGGCCAACGCTGTCGTTCGAATAATCGAAATTGGTGCCGTCTACCCAGTTCAACCTGTAGAACGGAAACACCGGCAACAGTTCAATGTCGTCAGCCATTTTGTGGCCAGACAGCGACCATAATTCCTCAAGGCAGGGCGGATCGGTGATAACGGTTGGCCCGCCATCGAAGGTGAAGCCGTCTTTCTCCCAATAATACCCACGTCCGCCGGGCTTATCACGCGCCTCGATAATGGTGGTCGCCACGCCCGCCGTTTGCAGGCGAATGGCAAGCGCCAATCCGCCAAATCCGGCACCAATTATCACTGCGGTCTTCATTTCTTCTTGCTCCGGATCGCGGTGATGGCTTTCCCGATTGGGATGGGCGGCTTGCCAGATAAAATGCGCGCCTTGTCACCGCCGGTCGTCTTCCCCGCATAGAAGCGTTCGATCAATCCGGGCTTTAACCTGTAGAAACGTTCGAGAATTTTGTAGCGGTCACCACCCGCCGCGCCGCGGAAGAGCATCCGGTTGAGCATACGGTAGAATTTACCAGCCTGCCAGTGCTCCTGCGCTCGCTGGCGCATCAGCATGTTAAGCTTGTCGCCGTCGAGGTCGGGCAGTTCAGCCATGAAAATTGCGTTCCGAACGGCGTCGGGAAGCGAGTAACTGGTCACTGGTTGGAAAAATGCACCGCGCGCGCCTGCCTTGGCGGTTCGTCCGCTCCCGCTCGCCCAATAGCTTTCCAGATCGCCGCCCATGACTACCGGCAAAACACCGTTTTCTTCGCGCAACACTCGCTCGACCTTCCAGCCTTTGCTATAAGCATATTCGGCGATCCGCTGGCGGTATCGCCTCGCGTCATGGTCAGGCTTGTCGCTGTAATAGGTGTCCTCGACGAATATTTTGTCCATCCCAAAGGGCAGTACGTAGACAAAGCGGTAGCCGTCATGCTGGTCGACTGTCGCGTCCATGACGATTGGCTTTGTCAGGTTGTGGGGCTCCGACAATTGCATCAATTGCCCGGTGAATTTCTGCCAGCCGCAATCGAGATGGTGCATGTCGGCACCGCCGCGAGCGTCGATCACGCCGCCTGCGTTAATCCGTTGGGCACCGTCGAGCACCACCAGACGCGGGGAAACCGACTTGACTTCGCGGCCCAGCATCAAAGCCGACGCAGGCAGATTATTGCGCAACACCCAATCAAGCCGTTCGGATTCAATGCTGTAATAAATATTGTTTAGCGAGCGTTCATGCGCGGGGAACTTCACTTCATATCCGGACCAGCCATAGGTCACGAGTGGTGCCGTCAACCAACGATGTTCGGGCAAGATGTCGGTGGCGAAGTAACTCCAGATATGGTTGCCGCCGAAATGCTGTTCCTGTTCGATCAACACGATTTTCAGCTCGGGCCGCATCCGCGCGACCGCGAGCGCAATCAGCCCACCGGCCAGACCGCCACCGACGATTGCGAGATCGCATTTGATATTTTCCAGAGGGGCGGACGCCATGAGCGCGGCACTAGCCGAACTGTTCCATAAGGGGAAGGGCGATGGGGCCGCAAATGTTGACTTTTTTGCGCGAAACGGGGAGCAAGGGGCGATGGCACGAGATTCAAAACTGGTCGCGATTTACAGCCTGAAGGGCGGCGTTGGCAAAACCACATTGTCGGTCAATCTGGCGGCGGAATCGGCGTTGCGGCGGGGCAAGAAAACATTGCTATGGGATCTCGATCCGCAGGCGGCGGCGAGTTTCATATTGGGGCATGAACCCGACAAGAAAGCGCGCGCCAAGTCAGTCTTCGAACGCGATGTGTCGCCCGACAAGCTGATCCAGAGGACGGCAATCGAAGGGCTCGACCTCCTGCCCGCCGATATTTCGCTGCGCGGGCTGGATGGGTTGCTGGCAAGTCTGGGCAAGAGAAAGCGGCTGGCGAAGCTGGTTGAAAGCATCAGCGACCGATATGACCGGATTTATCTCGATTGTCCGCCGGGGCTCACCGAAACCAGCGAACAGATGATGCGCGCCGCTGATATCATTATCGTCCCGGTCATCCCGTCGCCGCTATCGCAGCGGGCACTCGACGATGTGGTTGCACATCTGAAGGAATATCACAAAGGCCATGCGCCGTTGCTGCCGGTGTTTTCGATGGTCGACCGCAGGCGCAGCCTACACATCGCCGCGACCTCGGCCAAGCCCGATTGGCCGCGGATTCCCATGGCCAGCGCTGTAGAGCAAATGGCGCTCCACCGCGCTCCTGTCGGCAGCTTTGCGCACCGTTCGCCCGCAGGTGATGCGTTCCACATGCTAAGCGGTGCGATCGAGCGTAAGCTTGGCAAGGCGAAAGACTAAGGCCAGTCAACTAAGCGTGCGGCTTGTACAGTGCTACTGGCGTATCAGCCGACCGTTTCTCAACGAAGCTTTTGTAAATCATAAGCAAAATGCCGAAGACGAGGCTCAACATATGTTGTTTATTTTACACAATTTTCGTGCGAAACGATTGCAGCAAATGTGCTATTGTTGTTGATTGCGAAACATGCTCCGTAAAAGTCACTTAACCGTTCCGCTCCCCGATTTGGGATATTGGGGGAGTCAGGCAACCGATCAGCATTCAGTTGTCGTCGGGCCCGATTCTGATGCAATGGCGCCGGACGATTTCAGGCTCATTGCGGAAAACTTGCCAGTGCCATGCTGGATCGCACGCGGCGATGGCTATATTTATTGGTATAACCAGCGGTGGCACGATTACTGCGGCACTACGCCTGAAGCAATGGAAGGGTGGGGTTGGCAAAGCGTGCATGACCCTGTTCAACTGCCAATCGTCATGGAAAGCTGGACCCGGTCGATTGAAACCGGCGAAGCGTTCGAAATGGTATTCCCGTTGCGTGGCAGCGACGGGCTATTCCGTCGATTTTTGACCCGCGTCGTGGCGGTTAGGGACGCATCGGGCTCAATCGTCCGCTGGATCGGTATCAATACCGAGGTTGAAAACCAGTTCAGGGCCGAGGATGCCCTTGCCGCCAGCGAGGCGAAATTCGGCGTGCTCACCGATGCCATGCCGCAAATGGTGTGGTCCAATCTGCCGGACGGGACTGTCGATTACGTCAATGAACGTTGGTATGAATTTGCTGGCCCCGGAGAATCGGGTCGCGCTGCTTCGGAAAACTGGCGTGAATCCATTCACCCCGACGACCGTGAACGTGCGCTCGGGGTGTGGCGTGGTTGTATGGCGAACGGCACCGATTATTCAGACGAATACCGAATGCGTGACCGTTTCGGCGAATATCGCTGGGTGCTTGGCCGCGCGGTTCCTGCGCGCGATGATAAGGGTGCGATCACCCGCTGGATTGGCACCTGTATCGACATCAACGAGTCGAAACGCAATGTTCAGCAAACAGAATTATTAAGCCGTGAACTAAGCCACCGGATCAAGAATATCTTTGCTGTCATCGCTGGCCTCATCGGCTTGTCGACATACCGCGACCCTGTGAACGAGGAATTCGGTAACCGGTTGGCCGGCCGGATTTCCGCTCTTGGTCGAGCCCATGATTTTGCCCGACCGCACAGCGAGCGATCAATGGTATATGGCGGGTTGACTGGG
>JANPAM010000085.1:0-4722 GCA_031429915.1 Sphingomonadales bacterium
ACCGGTTCCTCGTTGATGGTCGGAGTTGGACAGTCGTTGCAGCAACTGGGGGCGGTACTGTCGCCGTTGCTGGGTGCGAGCGCAATCGAGGACAAGAAGCGAATCCTGCCTTACGCCAACCGGACCGGTTTGTTGATGCGAGTGCAGCTGCTTGGGTTGGCGCTTTCAGGCTGGTTTCTCGATGGCATATGGCTCGCCAGTGTGACGATATTGTTCCTGTTTCTGCTCGGCTATTTCATGGGGGCGCAGCGCGTTGCGTTCCAGATGCTGATGGCCAAGGTCATTCCGCTGGCCAAGCGAGGCCGGTTGCAGGGCTATCGCAATCTGGCGGGTGGCGCGGTGGCGGCAGGGTTGTCGTGGTGGGCGGGCGACTATCTCATCGATAACAATATTCTTGGAAACGGGTACGCCACGACCTTCATGCTAAGCTTCATCTTGACCAGCCTTGGCCTCACCGTGCTGGTAATGTTTATCCGGGAACCCGACAGTCACCAACGTCGCCCCACGATGAAATTACGCGACCGGTTGCGGGAGCTGCCGCAGCTGTTGAAGGACCGGAACTACAAATATTTTCTGATCGCGCAGCTGCTAACTACGAGCGGACGGATCGGGATGCCGTTCTGCATCCTGCATGTTGGTGAAGTGACCGTTCTCGATGGCAAGGCTCTGGGCTTGCTCAGCCTTGCCTTCTTGGGTGCAGATACTATGTCAAATGTCGTGTGGGGAACGTTGGGAGACAAAAAAGGGTTCCGGATCGTTTTCCTGCTGTCGCTTGTACTTTGGATAGCCTCCTTTGCCTTGATGTTGGCGGCAAAGGATCAGCTTGGGTTCCTCGTCGCTTTTGCAACAATGGGTGCCGCGATATGCGGATACATGATGAGCTCACAAACGATGATTCTTGAATTTGGCAATCGAAATGACGTGCCAATGCGCTTAGCACTTTCCACGACCGCAGAAACGTCGGTCGCAACGGTCAGCCCGCTCATCGGTGGTATCATTGCCACCTTCGCCGGTTTCGTGCCGTTAATCGGTTTGTCGATCGCATTGATGATTGCCGCGTTAGCAATAATCGTACTGTATGTTCGAGAACCACGCAATTTTGAACTGTTGTAAGTAAACTACATTATCAAATTCATTCTTGATGCTGTGCGAATTCAATTGACTAATTTTTCGCTTGTTGATTAATTCGAACCACCGGTATCCTCTGTCAAAGAACCTGAGGAGTCGTAGAGGAGAGGCACCACCATGAAATTGAAGCAACGCTGTTTGTCGTCTGCTGCCTTAACGGCAGTGGCATCTGCCGTTTTTGTCGGCTCACCCGCTTTTGCACAAGAAGAACGCGAAGAAATCATCGTTACCGGATCTCTGATTCGCGGCACGCCCGAAGATGCCGCTCTACCTGTTGATGTCATCACTTCGGAAGAACTCGGCAAACAAGGTTCGCCTTCGATACTTGAACTGGTCAAAGCCTTGCCAACATCGAACGGCGTTCTGGGCGATTCCAACCAATTTGACAGCCGCTCGCAAGGTGCCGAAGGCATCGCATCGGTCAACCTACGCGGCCTCGGTCCGGCGCGTACACTTGTTCTTTTGAACAACCGCCGGATGGTTTCTGCCGGCAATGGCGTGCCAGCAGTCGACATCAATATGATTCCTCCATCAGCCATTGCCCGGCTTGAAGTGTTGAAGGACGGTGCTGCTGCTACTTATGGTTCAGATGCAATCGGCGGCGTCGTCAACTTTATCACCAAGACCAATCAGGACGGCTTTCAGGCCTCGGCCGACTATAAATATGTCAAAGGGTCAAAAGGCGATTACAATCTCGGCCTTAGCTTTGGCAAACAAACCGATAATTTCAATTTTCTATTTGCAGCGGCTTTTCAGCACCGCAGCGAGTTGATGACCTCGGACCGGGATTTTGCGTTGTTGGATTATGTGTCAAACCCCGAGGGCGGTTGGACCGGCGGCGGTAATCCTGCCAGCCTTCTGACGCTTGGCGCGGGCGGCGCGCCTAATAGCGGCGTTCGTGCCGATCCGGATTGCGCGGTCCTTGGTGGTTTTGTGACCGCGCTTAACCGGTGTGCGACGCAATATACTGGCTTCGATGCACTGACCGACACCGAAAATCGTGCGCAGGTATTTTTTGATGCGACTGGCGATATCACCGATTCCATCAAGCTACGGTTCAATGCGCTTTACGGCTACACCGAAGTCCCACATTATCGCACATCACCGACCTATCTGCTGACGCAGTCACCTTCTCCGTCAGTAAATGGCGGACTTTCGCCATTCGTGCCGGGTTTTGCTGTACCTACGACCAATCCCGGCTACCGAGCATTGATCGCTGAATTCCCGACCTTCGCTCCGGCGGGTACGACAGCAGCAGTATTCCCAACCCTGTTGTTCCGACCTCATCTCGCCGGTGGAAACCCGGGTCAGACCCAGAATAAGCTTGGATCGTCGAACGGCTATCGCGAATCCAACAGTTTTCGCGTGTCATCAGATCTGAGCTTTGCGCTGTCGGATAAACTCGATCTGACAATTAGTGGAACCTACCATTTATACGACCGCTATATTGATGGCTTCGATTCGTTCGGTGACCGCGTGCAGCTTGCATTGCGCGGGTTCGGTGGACCGAACTGCACCGGTACAGTCGCCGGCGCGAATGGTTGTATGTGGCTTAATCCGTTCGGCAATGCCGTCGCCGCCAATGCGGTCACCGGACAGGCAAACACCGGACCGATCGGTCCGGCCAACACTGCGGAACTGACTAACTGGTTCTTCGTTAAGTCTTACTCGAGAGCGGTTACAGAGTTACTCGTCGCGGACGCCACAATCAGCGGCGGCACGGGAATCAATTTGCCAGGTGGTGAGATAAACTTTGGTGTCGGTGCCCAGTACCGAAAGAATAAATTCAAAATTACATATGGCGCAAACAACAATCTGGCGGTTAATCCATGCAGAGATACGCCGATTAACGGCAACATGACCTGTTCGCCTCAAAATGGCGCTCTGGCATTTTTGGGTACCAACAGGGATGGAGATTTTTCGGGGGACGTAAAAGCTGTTTTCGCTGAAATCCAGGCGCCTGTTTTTGATGGTTTCGATCTTCAACTCGCTGCTCGCTACGAAGACTATGGTGGTGCAACAGGTTCGACTTTCGATCCGAAAATTACTGCACGCTGGGAAGCAACCGACTGGTTTGCCGTTCGCGGCTCTTACGGCACTACCTTCCGCGGTCCGCCACCACAGCAGCTTTCGCCCGGCAGTGTTACCTCTCTACAAGTCATTGCGAATAGCTTCCGGCCGGTTGATGTCTTCGGCAATCCAACGCTTTCTCCAGAAACAGCGACAAATTACAGCTTTGGGGCTATCGTCGACGTAGGCGGATTCAAGGCAAGTCTCGACTACTGGAACTATGATCTATCCGGACAAATTGTCGCAGAGCCACTTAGTGGCATGGTGGCAGAGATGTTTAGAGGACAGGGAACGGTGGCATCAGTCGCAGCCCCCAATTGCTCCAACCCGGCTTTTGCTGGATTACGGTCCCGCTTTACGTTCAACGGAATTTGCCGGGATTCAAACATTGCCCGTGTCCGGACACAGCAGATCAATGGTGCGGGCTTAAAAACCGACGGCCTTGATCTCATTGCCAACTATCGCGGAGATGTTGGCACGTCAGGTTCATTCGGCATTGGCGGCAGTCTGACTTATATCCTCAACTATGATTTAGAGGATCAGATAGTCGAGGGCATCATTGTGCAGCGCGGCTTTGACGCGGTGAGCAAGCTGAACTTCCAGACAACTGCCTACCCGCTTCCTGAGTGGAAGGGCCAATATTATGTCGAATATAGCCAAGGCATTGCTACCGGCAGGTTCACCTTCAATTACATCGATGGCTACACGGATAATCGTTCGTTGACCGATCCTGTTACTGGAGCGCTGCCGGTGACCGGACCGTTCAGGGCACGCGAAGATATCGTCGGGGCACCCAGGTTAACGCAAGGTGCCAAGATCAAATACTTTGCCACGGCGGATTTCAGCCTGCAACTTCAGCCTATGGAAAATACTACGATCAACCTGACAGTGCTTAATATCACCGACCGCGATCCAAGCTTTGCCCGATTGGACTACAGCTATGATCCGTTCACCGGCAACCCCTTGGGCCGCCAATTCAAGATTGGCATCAATCAGAAATTCTAACTTCTCCATGGGAAAACTGCCCTGCTTTCCGACAGGAAGGCGGGGCTTTTTTTCTGCCTTGGCGCATCAAGATGCGAACGTGGTATATCGAGTTGGCTGTTGCAACAAACCAGCGTTTAGGGCAGTTGTAGCATACCCGAAATTCAAAGATGAGACGGGTGCAGGCATGGTCGTTACGGAACGCCGGGTTTGATTTATGGTTTGGGCGTGAACAGCGTCGTTCTGCATGCAGGCGCGCAAGCCGGAATATGATGAGGAGAGAAATGTGGCGGATGCAGCCTTGGCCGAATCCCTTGATGGTCCAGCGAAGCCCACGTGGCCCATAATTACATTACCAGAAGCAGAGGCGATCTTGTGTGCGCCGGGGCAGAAATTCGAATTCGAAACAATCGACATTCGCGGGGTTCCGACACGCGTCTGGAAACATGCACTTCCTAACCTTGCCGAGCTAGCCAAGATCGGCCGCACACATGGCGACCGGCTTTTCGTCATTTACGAAAATGAACGCATGTCGTTCGA